>JANYKQ010000013.1 GCA_025358115.1 Methanomicrobiales archaeon
CCCCGCAGGCTTCGTGCAACTCTGGAAAATTCCGTAAAACCGACCGTGATTGCGATCGGTGCCGAGGAAGAAGGGGGCCTGACCATGAGAGAGAGAATCAAGAGATCGGTGGGTGTTGATCTGTGGAAGTAACAACCAAACATGCAAAGGAACAGAAACAAGGGGTTCTGAAAAGAATCGCCGGCCCTGTCGTAACGGCAGTCAACCTTGACGCCCACATGTACGATGTGGTGAAGGTCGGCAAAGAAGAGCTGATGGGTGAGGTCATCAAGATCCAGGGTGACAGTGTCATCATCCAGGTCTACGAAGATACCTCGGGTATCAGGCCCGGCGAACCGGTCTCAAACACCGGTCTATCGCTTGCGGTTGAACTCGGGCCGGGTCTGCTGACCAGTATCTACGATGGTATCCAGCGTCCTCTGGAAGTTCTCGTGGACAAGATGGGCAACTTCATCCAGCGTGGTGTAACAGCACCCGGGCTCTCTCATGAGAAGAAATGGACCTTCAAGCCGCTCGTAAAGACTGGCGACAAGGTAGAGCCGGGCGCAATTCTTGGAGAAGTTCAGGAAACCAACATCGTCCATAAGGTCATGCTGCCCCCGAACGTAAAAGCGGGAGCAGTCAAGACGATCAAGAGCGGAGACTACACGATCGACGAGATCATCTGTGTTCTCGAAGACGGTCGTGAATATCCGATGATCCAGCGCTGGCCGGTTCGTGTACCCCGTCCCGTGAAAGAGAAGATGAACCCGACGATTCCGCTGATCACCGGTCAGCGTATCCTCGATGGTCTCTTCCCGATTGCAAAGGGCGGTACCGCTGCAATTCCCGGTCCGTTCGGGAGCGGTAAGACCGTTACCCAGCAGCAGCTGGCAAAGTGGTCGGATGCCGAGATCGTGGTCTACATCGGCTGCGGAGAACGCGGCAACGAGATGACGGAAGTTCTTACGGAATTCCCTCACCTTGAGGACCCGAAGAGTGGCAAGCCCCTCATGGAAAGGACCGTGCTCATCGCAAACACGTCCAACATGCCGGTAGCAGCCCGAGAAGCATCAGTTTACACCGGTATCACCATCGCGGAATACTTCCGTGATATGGGCTATGACGTTTCCCTGATGGCAGACTCAACCTCCCGGTGGGCAGAAGCAATGCGTGAGATCTCCTCGCGTCTCGAAGAGATGCCCGGTGAAGAAGGATACCCGGCATACCTTGCAGCCCGGCTCTCGGAGTTCTACGAGCGTGCCGGTCTTGTCAAGACCCTCAACGGGGCCCGTGGCTCTGTCTCGGTTATCGGTGCCGTGTCCCCACCCGGTGGAGATTTCTCAGAACCGGTCACCCAGAACACCCTGCGTATCGTCAAGGTCTTCTGGGCACTGGATGCAAAGCTCTCCCAGCGCAGGCACTTCCCGGCCATCAACTGGCTGAACTCGTACTCCCTGTATCTTGAAGCCCTCCATGACTACTATGACAAGGAAGTCTCCCCTGAGTGGAACACCATCCGGTCATGGGCCATGGAGATCCTCCAGAAAGAGGCAGAACTTCAGGAGATCGTGCAGCTTGTTGGTTCCGATGCACTGCCCGAATCAGAACAGGTGACGATCGAAGTCGCCCGTATGATCCGTGAGATCTTCCTCCAGCAGAACGCGTACGATGCAGTCGACACATTCTGTGATATGAAGAAACAGTACGCCATGATGAAGGCGATCAAGACGTACGCCGAACTTTCTTATTCTGCCCAGCTTGTCGGTGTCAGCCCTGCCCAGATCAATGCAGTCAAGGCCAAGAACGAACTGGCCCAGATCAAGTTCATCAAGGACTATGTACCTGAACTGGCGAAGATTATGAAACAGATGGACGATGAGTTCAATACACTGAGGTCGGCAGCATGAAGGAATACAGGACGATAAGTAAGATTGCCGGGCCGCTGGTCTTTGTCGAAAAGACTGAGCCGATTGCCTATGGCGAACTCGTTAATATAATTCTTGCCGATGGCACAACCAAGCGTGGCCAGGTGCTCGACACGAGCGATGAACTCGTCGTTGTCCAGATCTTTGAGACCACCGCCGGTATCGGAAGAGACAGTGGTGTCCGGTTCACGGGCGAGACCATCAAGATGCCCGTGGGCAGGGATATGCTGGGACGCATCCTGTCCGGTGGCGGTAAACCTATCGATGGCGGTCCTGAAATTGTCCCGGAGAAGCGCCTTGACATCAACGGTGCTGCCATCAACCCGTACGCCCGGGGCATGCCGGCGGATTTCATCCAGACCGGTATCTCCACGATCGATGGGACCAACACCCTTGTCCGTGGCCAGAAACTCCCGATCTTCTCGGGTGCCGGTCTCCCGCACAACAAACTTGCGCTGCAGATCGCCCGCCAGGCAAAGGTTCCCGGCTCAACCGAGAACTTCGCAGTAGTCTTTGCTGCAATGGGTATCACCAAGGAAGAAGCGAACTACTTCATGCAGGACTTCGAACGCACGGGTGCACTGGAACGAGCGGTAGTTTTCCTCAACCTTGCGGATGACCCGGCTGTCGAGCGTATCATTACCCCGCGACTGGCCCTCACTACTGCTGAATACCTTGCTTTCGAGCTTGGTATGCATGTGCTCGTCATCCTTACGGATATGACCAATTATTGTGAAGCGCTCCGCCAGATTGGTGCAGCCCGTGAAGAAGTGCCCGGTCGCCGTGGCTACCCGGGATACATGTACACGGATCTCGCCAACCTCTACGAGCGTGCCGGTATGATCAAAGGTCAGAAGGGCTCTGTCACCCAGATCCCGATCTTAACCATGCCCGGTGACGATATCACCCACCCGATTGCCGACCTGACCGGTTACATTACTGAAGGTCAGATCGTGGTCAACCGTGATCTTCACCGCAAGGGTATCTACCCCCCCATCAACGTACTTCCGTCACTCTCCCGCCTGATGAACCTCGGTATCGGGAAAGGAAAAACCCGTGAAGATCACAAGAAGGTCTCCGACCAGATGTACGCAGGGTACGCTGAAGGAAACGATCTCCGTGGCCTCGTTGCTATCGTTGGTAAGGATGCACTTTCCGAGCGTGACCGGCTGCTCCTCGAGTTTGCCGATCTCTTCGAGAACAAGTTTGTCCGGCAGGGATATGACGAGGACCGGACGATTGATGATACCTTAAATCTCGCATGGGAACTGCTCTCGACCTTACCGGTAGAACAGCTGACCCGTATCGACCGTGAACTGATTCACAAGTACCACCCGAAATTCCGCACTGGTGCAAAGAAGGAGTAGAAAGCCCATGGCCCTGCGCGATATCAAGCCAACCCGTTCCGAACTGATCAACTTAAAGCGAAAGATCCAGCTCTCGGAACGTGGCTACAAAATCCTCAAAATGAAGCGCGATGGACTGATCCTTGAATTTTTCAAGATCCTGGCAAATGCCAAAGACACCCGGGGCGACCTCCTCCGAAAGTATGCAAAAGCAGTCGAGATGATGGCGGTGGCCAACACTGTCGAGGGTGCAATCGGTGTGAAATCCGCTGCATTTTCCGTCAAGGAAGTACCCCAGATCACCCTGAAAAGCAAGAATATCATGGGTGTAGTCGTTCCGCAGATCGAATCATCGAAAGTAAGAAAGAGCCTTGTTGACCGTGGATACGGTGTGCTTGGCACATCAACGGTCATCGATGAGACGGCATCTGCCTTTGAGGAACTTGTGGAATCCATCATCGAGAGTGCCGAGATCGAGACCACCATGAAGCGCCTGCTCGATGAGATCGAGAAGACCAAACGCCGTGTCAATGCGCTGGAGTTCAAGGTCATTCCTGAACTGACCGCAGCACGGGACTTCATCAAGATGCGTCTTGATGAAATGGAGCGCGAAGAACTCTTCCGGATGAAAAAGATCAAATCCCGGAACACCGCATAATTTTTAAAAGAGGTTATGATGCCGATTGGAACCATCAGGGAACTGGGGTGCGAGGGAAAGACTGTGCTTCTCCGGCTCGATCTCAACTCCCCCATCGACCCCACTTCCAATCTGATTCTTGATGACAAACGTTTCCGGGAACACCTTCCCACCATCCGTGCTCTTTCCGACAGCCGGGTCGTGATTGTTACCCACCAGAGCAGACCCGGAAAGAAAGATTTCACTCCCCTGGAAGCCCATGCCGAGAAGCTTGAGCACCTGCTCGGAAAACCGGTCACCTACGTGGACAGCATCTTCGGGCGGCATGCCCGGGAAGCTGTGCACGCGATGAAGACAGGCGATGTGCTGATGCTGGAGAATGTCAGGTTCAACGCAGAGGAGAACCTGACCTTAAAGCCAGAAGAGGCCAAAAAGACGCATCTGGTAAAGAAGCTCGCCGCCATGGCGGATGTTTTTGTCAACGATGCGTTTGGGACTGCTCACCGTTCGCAACCCACGGTTGTAGGCCTTCCCATGATCATGCGTTCAGCGGGAGGGCTCCTTATGGAAAAGGAAGTTTCCACCCTTTCAAAAGTCTTTTCCGGAGCTCCCCGTCCGGTCTGCATGGTGCTTGGCGGTACCAAAGTGGATGATTCCATAGATGTAGCAAGGCATGTGCTGGACAATGGGATCGCCGACCAGGTTATTGTCATTGGCGTGGTAGCCAATGTCTTTCTGATTGCAGCCGGCTACGATATAGGCAAACCCTCTACGCAGCTAATCGCCCAGCTCAAATACCAGCCGGAGATTGAAAAGGCCAAAGAGATCCTTGCGCGTTACCGGGACAGGGTTGTGATGCCGGAATCTGTTGCCGTAAGGCAGGATAATCATCGGGTCGAATTCGCGATAGATCGGATACCGGACGATGTACCCGTACTCGATCTCGGTGTGGATGCTGTTGCAACCCTCGTTCATGAAATTAAAAAGGCAGGAACGGTAGTATTCAACGGGCCCGCCGGGGTATTTGAAGATGCAGACTTTGCAACCGGTACCTTTGAACTGCTCAGGGCAGCGTCCAAGGTTGAATTCTCAGTTGTCGGCGGGGGACATACCGCCGTGGTAATAGAAAAACTCGGCATAGAGAAGGATTTCACGCATATCTCTACGGGTGGCGGAGCATGTATCGAATTCCTTACCGGGAAGAAGCTCCCTGCAGTTGATGCACTGGAGCAGTCAAAAAAGATATTCGGGTAATCCCGCTCTTCTATTTTTTCAGCAATGCATTTACCATAATGTTCGATAACGGGTTCTCTCTCCGCCTTGGACGAATCGTGGTCTCTTTTACACTTACTGGTGTTGAAGGGGTTAATTGGGGGACTTCTTTACCAAGACGAAGTGCGGTATCTCCATAGGCACTTTTCCGCCCTTTCATGGCGCTCAGTACGGCAAAAGAGAAGACAAGCCCGGTAAACATGAACAGGCAGATCGAAAACAACAGGGTAATTCCGACAATACGTGTCACGATCCCCTCCTGCAGCACTGCCCATGCACCTGGGATGAAGAGAATCCAGAACAATACAACCGCGAGTTTGGTCGATTCTGCCGGGCTTGAAATCCCACGGGTACGGGTTTCTTCATCGCCTAAAGGAAAATTATCAATTATTTTACCCAGAGCGATGAGCGCAACACTGCAGGCAACTGAAAAGATGCCAACGACTGCCAGGAGCAACAGGACAATTTCATTCATGTGGTCACCTCGGAATGATCTCCTATTACCCGCCGCGCTATAAAAAGTACTCCATATGTGTGCCATATGGCATACTTTTCAAAAATCTGTATTACTTATGGATTATTGCGGGCAATTAACAGGCTATTTATAGTATTTAGGCCTAGTTTTTAGGGAATGGCAGAGAAGATACCGGCGACCCGCGGGGAACGCGTTGCAATATCCTATAAAATGCCCCCCAATATCTATGAGAAGGTCAATAAACTCGTGTACGAGGAAAAGAAGTTCTCTACGGTCTCTGACTGCATCACGCAAGCTTTATTATCTTTCGTCGATAATCACCAC
>JANYKQ010000022.1 GCA_025358115.1 Methanomicrobiales archaeon
GCAACCACTGTGCCCGTATCGACCGGCCAGAAGCAGACCATCAAGATCAGCGGTTCAACAACGGTCCTGCCGATAGTCCAGAAAGCTGCTGACCAGTACATGGCAGCCCACCCGGACGCAGACATCCAGGTATCCGGCGGCGGATCAGGTGTCGGTATCCAGGCAATCGGTGCCAAGACCGTTGACATAGGAATGTCATCCCGTGAAGTGACCAAGGATGAGATGGCAAAGAACCCGTCATTTGTAGTCACGTCAGTTGCACAGGACGGTATTGCTGTCATTGTCAACCCGGCAAACTCCATCCAGTACATCACCCTTGACCAGGCAAAGGACATCTATCTCGGAAAGATCACCAAGTGGTCCGAGATCACCGGTGCAAATGTTCCCAACACCAACAACCAGATCGTGGTCATCGGCCGCGACAGCGCCTCCGGAACCCGCACGTACTTCGATGAGACCATTCTCCTTAAAGCAACCCCGACCAACAAGATGCTTGAGAAGAACTCCAACGGTGCAGTCCTCCAGACCGTAGCCCAGACCCCCGGCTCGATCGGGTACGTTTCGATTGGATTTGTCAGCAAGGATGTCAAGTCACTCCCCGTCTGGTATAACGCCCAGAAGATTGTCGCCCCCACCCTTGACAATGTCAAGACCAAGACCTACCCGGTTTCCCGTGACCTCTACGTCATCACCAACGGCCAGCCCACCGGACTTGCCGGAGACTTCATCAAGTATATCCTCAGCGCTGATGGCCAGAAGATTGTAGCCGATGAAGGCTACGTGACCCTCAACTGATCCGGGATGCAGGAACCGGGAACAACAATTTTTTTTTGGAGGCAAAAAAACCATGATATTTACCAAAAAAACCGGGAGTGCTGTTACCGCCTCCACCGGAACTGCCCGGTTATCCTTCCTCAAGGAACAATCGATTAAAACGGTCTTCTTCTTCACAGCCTTCTTTGCCGTTATTGTAGTCACCTTCATCCTGCTCTTCCTGTTACGGGACGGTTACCCGATCTTCTCACAGGTCGGGATCCTCAACTTCCTCCTTGGCCCCGACTGGGCACCGACTGCGGTCATACCCCTGTATGGTATCCTGCCGCTCATCGTCGGGACCCTGCTCGTTACACTTGGAGCAATGGTCTTTGCCGTCCCGCTGTCCATTGGCTGTGCAATTTATCTTTCGGAACTCGCATCTCCCCGGACCAAAAAGGTCCTCAAGCCGGCAGTCGAACTGCTGGCCGGTATTCCCTCTGTTGTGTACGGGTTCTTCGGGCTCATTGTTCTTACCAATTTTATCCGGGTAAGCTTCGATATCCCCACCGGGGAGACCTGGCTTGCAGCTTCAGTACTGCTCGGCATCATGGCCCTTCCCACGATCATCAGTGTCTCTGAGGATGCGATCAGTTCGGTACCCCACGAGTACAAGGAAGGGTCGCTTGCGATCGGGGCAACCCGGTGGCAGACGATCAGCCGGGTGCTGGTACCGGCGGCCCTTTCGGGCATTGCAGCTGCCGTCATCCTTGGCATTGGCAGGGTCGTGGGCGAGACCATGGCTGTGCTGATGGTTGCCGGTAATGCGGCGATCATCCCCGAACCGATCTGGAATATCCTCTCACCATTACGAACCCTCACCGCAACGCTCGGCATCGAGATGGGTGAGGTATCGGTAGGTAGCGAGCACTACAGCGCCCTGTTCGGCATTGCAGTCGTCCTGCTGGTCATCACGCTCATCATCAATCTTTCCGCCGTCGCCATCCTGCGGCATCTCAAAGAGGGAAGAGCACAGGGTCCCGCACGAAAACCGCTCATCTCTTCGGCTGCAAAAGAATCCCTTGCCCGGTTTGGCGAGATCATTGGCATAGCGGTTTTGCTGATCTTCCTGCTTGCTGCCGCGCCATGGTGGCTTGCCGCCCTTGTCCTGCCTGTTGCGGGCGGTTGGTATTTCGGCAGGGACCGGCTCTCCCAGAACCAAATTCAGATGATTGCCTTTGGCCTTGTCGGTCTTGCAACGGTCATCGTACTTGCTATCCTGGTCATCATCCTTCAGGATATTGTCGTGCACGGGCTTCCGGCCCTCTCGTGGGAGTTCTTAACCCAGCCGCCAAAGGATCTCGGCCGGGCCGGTGGAATCTTCCCGGCGATTGTCGGCACACTCTATCTTGTGTTAGGTGCGATTGCGATTGCCCTGCCGCTTGGGGTGGGAGCGGCAATTTATCTGGTGGAATACACCCGGGAAGGTCGTATCACCCGGTTGATACGAACAGGTGTTGACCTACTCAATGGTACTCCTTCGATCGTCTTTGGTCTCTTCGGGTTTGCCTTCATTGTGCTCTATCTCAATGTCGGCGTCTCCCTGCTGGCCGGGCAGATCACGCTCGCCCTGATGGTGCTGCCGACCGTCATCCGCACCACTGAAGAATCCTTAAAGAACATCCCGCAGTCCCTGCGGGAAGGCAGCCTGGCACTCGGAGCTACCCAGTGGCAGACGATCAGCCGCGTAGTCATCCCCCCGGCAGTACCGGGGATTGTGACCGGTGCGATACTCTCCATCGGGAGAGCCGCAGGCGAGACTGCACCGATCATGTTCACTGCAGTGGTCTTCTCGTCGAGATTCCTGCCTGATTCGGTCTTCGAACCGGTCATGGCGTTACCGTACCATCTCTTCATCCTGGCAACCAATGTGCCCGGGTCATCCACGAACAAATACGGGACTGCGCTCGTCCTGCTCCTGCTCGTCATCGGGTTCTATTCGGTGGCGATCATCGTGCGAACACATTTCCAGAACAAGGCAAGGGGATAAAAAAATGTCTGATGCTGCAATTATCACAACAAATAATGTAAACCTCTGGTATCATGAGAAGCATGCGCTCCAGTCGGTCTCGATACGAGTTCCAAGGAACCGGGTCACCGCCCTTATCGGCCCCTCGGGTTGCGGGAAATCTACCCTGCTGCGCTGCTTCAACCGGTTGAACGATCTCATTGACCACGTGAAAATCACGGGTGAGATCAAACTCGATGATGAGAATATCCATGCCCCTTCCACAGACGTGGTGACACTCCGGAAAAAAGTCGGCATGGTCTTCCAGAAACCCAACCCGTTTCCGAAATCCATCTACGAGAATGTTGCTTACGGTCCCCGGGTGCACGGCATCCGGGACAAAACTGAACTTGACAGAATTGTTGAGGACAGTCTCCGCCATGCAGCGATCTGGGACGAGGTGAAAGAGCGGCTGAATGACTCTGCCCTCGGGCTTTCCGGTGGCCAGCAGCAGCGGCTTTGCATTGCCCGCACACTCGCGGTCGAACCCGAAGTGATCCTGATGGACGAGCCCTGTTCAGCACTCGACCCGATTGCAACAGCCAAGATTGAGAATTTAATCGAGCGGCTCAAGGAAGATTACACCGTCATCATCGTCACCCACAACATGCAGCAGGCAGCCCGGGTAAGCGATTATACGGGCTTTATGTATCTCGGCAAACTGATCGAATGCGGAAAAACGGGGCAGATCTTCGAGCACCCGAAAGAAGAACTCACCGAGAATTATATCACCGGGCGGTTCGGGTAGGAGAACAGCATGGCAGAAAAATTCCATACAGAACTCAAAAACCTCAAAACAGACACCCTGGAGATGGCGCACCTCGGGCGATCGATGCTAAGGACAGCTGTGGATGCCCTCATCCGGCAGGATACAGAACTGGCGGCATCAGTAGTAGCGCAAAAAGAAGAGATCCACCAGATGGAAGTCCGGATTGAAGAACACTGTTACCGGCTCATTGCGCTCAACCAGCCGATGGCAAAGGACATGCGGACGATTGCCTGCACGCTCAAGGTGATCACGGCGTCGCTGCGCCTGGGAAGATACGGCAAGTCCATTGCAGGTATCGTAAACGATCTCTCGACAAAACCCCACCTCGCCAATATGATGAGCATCCCGCATATGGCGGATCTCGTGCTTGACATGGTCGATGATGCGATCAAGGCATACGAGACGGATAATCTCCGGCTTATCGATGATTTCTCATCAAGGGATGATACCATCGATGCGCTCCGGCACTCGATCTTCCGCGAAGGGATCACCTACATGATGGAAGATCCCAAGAACATCTCGCGCTGCACCCACTACATCATGGTGGCACGGTACCTTGAGCGGTGTGCGGACCATGCCTGCAAGATCGCAGAGAATGTCCAGTATATGGAGACGGGCGAGCGGGTCGAGATCCACTAAAAAGGGGGGATGCACCCGGAAAATACTACATTTTATATGCTCTTTTTCGCGGTAGTTGCGTAAAACCGGCACCGGGAACTGATCGGACACACTTCACACCGGGGTTTCTTCGCATCGCAGATGGTCCGCCCGTGAGCGATCAGGACATCCGTGAGATCACCCCATTGTTCCTGCGGGAAGAGAGCCATCAAATCCTTCTCGATAACGGTTACATTATCGGTATTGGAAAAACCGATCCGCTGCGCCAGCCGGCGGACATGCGTATCAACGGCAATTCCTTCGTTTCGCCCCAGTGCATGGTAGAGCACAATGTTCGCAGTCTTTCGGCCAACCCCGGGGATGGTGAGCAACTCCTCCATAGATTCCGGAACATTTCCGCCGAATGTGGAGAGCAGGGCCTGGGAAGCGGCAATGATATTGCGGGCTTTTGCATGAAAATAGCCAAGACTGTGGATGATAGTCTCCACCTCTTCCGTCTTGGCCATTGCCAGTGCGGAGGGTGTGGGGTATTTCGTAAAGAGCGGTCCCCGGACTTTCAGTACCGCACGATCCGTAGTCTGCGCGGAGAGGATCGTCAGAACGAGCACTTCAAAGGCAGAACCTTTCGCAATGATGGCAGGAGAATCACGGGCATCAGGATAGCGCTCAACCAGAAGAGAATATACCAGCGCTGCGTCCTGTTTCTTCATGGTCCAATGGGGTAGGGCGGATTCGAACCGCCGTCAAAGCGTCCCAAACGCTCTAGGATGGACCAGGCTACCCTACTACCCCGCGACATCATACATGCGCCGGGATGATAAAAATAGGTAATGGTCTCCCGGCTCAGACCGGGAGGGGGGACTGGTTGTTTTCCGAAACAACGGTTCCCGTAAAGGTACCATTGAGGATAGCATTCGAAAGATTCTCGGGCACCTGACCGTCCAGCACCACGAGCGGAATATGGCTGCGCTCGACAATCCGGGCAGCGATGATATCAAGAACATTATTGGATCCGGCACCAAGACCGATCTGGCTGACGATCACCAGCAGCTGCTGGGGAGTGAGGGTCTCGAACCGTTTTGCTCCCGGATGCTTCTTCGGGTCCTTGTCGTAAATCCCATTGACCGAGGTTGCGTTGATAAAAACCGAGGCTCGCACGCGTTCAGCAAGTACCGCCGCAACAGCATCGGTCGTCTGGCCGGGGGTGATACCGCCCATCACCACGATCTTATTGGACTCTGCAAACTTCTTTGCCTCGGAGTGGCTCTCCGCTACTTTCGGGTACGCTGCATCCCCGAGAGCTGATATCAGGAGCGTGGCATTGAGCCGGGTGACCAGGATGCCGATCTCATCAGAGGTTCCCTCATCCACACCGAGTTCCCGTGCGGCTTCAATATAATCCCGGGCTGCCCCGCCCCCGCCCACGACCACGAAGAGCCGGTGGTGCTCCGCGATCGCTTTGAGAACCGGAACATAGCTGCGGATCCTGTTCCCGGCGAGTGTCGGGATCAGGATCGAACCGCCCAGCGAGATGACAATATTCCTCATTGCACTAGTTTTTGTACCTGATGCTCATATAGAGTTGCTATGTATTACTGCCCGAACTGTAAGAGCCAGGAGATCTTTCCCGTTGCCGGCGGGTGTGTCGGCCAGGTATTTCTCTGCAAGGACTGCGGATACCGCGGTTCGTTCGTGCTCGAGATCGATGGTGCAGATGCTTTCAAAGAGATAGAAAAAGAGAATAAGGAACATCCCAAATCCAAATAACAGGCAGGGTATGCACGAGGCAGGCCAGTACCAGAAACTGGAGAACAATGCGGTGAAATGTTCGCTGTGTAATCACCGCTGCACGATCAGTGACGGGAAGCATGGCATCTGCGGCGTCCGGGTGAACAACCACGGAACACTTGCGGCAATGACCTACGGGAAGATCAGCGCCGAGGCCGTTGATCCGATCGAGAAGAAACCTCTTTTTCATTACCTTCCCGGGACCCGTTCCTACTCGCTGGGCAGTATCGGCTGCAACTTCCACTGCGAGCACTGCCAGAACTGGCATATCTCCCGGGCGGACCTGGATACGGCACCGCTCCGGTCACTGGAGCCGGCCGAAGGGGTGAAGCGGGCGCTCGCAGGCGGGAGTGCAAGTATCTCGTGGACCTACAATGAGCCCACGATCTGGCACGAGTACACCCGGGATATGGGCACACTCGCGAGGGAAAAGGGGCTCGGGACGGTTTATGTGACGAACGGGTACATAACGGAAGAAGCCCTCCGCGAGCTCGCACCCATGCTTGGCGCCTTCCGGGTGGATCTCAAGGCCTTCACGGATGATTTTTACAAAAAGATCTGCGGTGCAAAACTCCAGCCGGTCCTCGATTCGGCAGAGCTGGCAAAGGAGCTTGGCATGCATGTCGAGACGGTCACACTGGTGATCCCGGGCCTCAATGACAGTATGGAGGAGCAGGAGCAGCTGATCCGCTGGGTGATCGAACACCTGGGTCCCGAGACCCCGATGCACTTCTCGGCATTCCACCCGGATTACAAGATGCTCAACCGGGGGGCAACCCCGGTTGCTATGCTCGAGAAGATCTACCGGAAGGCAAAAGAGCTGGGCCTGCGATTCCCCTATCTGGGTAATGTGTACCATAATTCCTATGAGAACACGTACTGCCCTGCCTGCAATACGATGCTGATCGAGCGGCAGGGATTTTCCAGCCGGTTCGTAGCGCTTGACGGTGACCAGTGCACGCACTGTGGTGAAAAGATTGAGATCGTCCGCCATGTCTCCTGAACCCAACCCCCCGGTTCAACACCGGAACGATATCGTCCCGGAACCCCTGTTCATCGTGGACCGCATGCTGGGGACCCTCACGAAGTACCTGCGGTTCATGGGGTACGATACCACCAGCGCGAACACCCTTGAAGAGGGGAATGCAAAGGAAGATACCCTCCTGCTGGAACTTGGGCTCCAGGAGCACCGCATCCTGCTTACAAGGGATGCCGAACTTGCCCGGCGCGGGAAGGACCGGGCAATTTTCATCAGGTCCGAAGACGTGATGGAACAGGTGCAGCAACTCATTGAGCTCGGGTTGATCAAACGAAGAGTGACGATGAGCCGGTGTTCGCTCTGTAATACCCGGGTGCGGGAGGCGTTCCAATGCGAGATTGCAGGAGCCGATTATGCGCCAAAGGACTGGAGGGGGTTATCGTTCTTCTGGTGCGAAAGTTGCGGGAAACTGTACTGGAACGGGTCGCATGGGAAGAAGCTGGAGGAGCGGATTGGGGGAGGGAAGTGAGAGGGGGAGTCGGTTCGCTCCCGAAGCACCCGTTGAAACGTTCAGACCAAAGTAGCGGTACAGCGCATCGACCCGGGATCCTTCCCAGGGAAGTTTTTCACGGAGCACATTCCCGTCATGCATGAACCCCGGTGCTAGGATTTCCTGCCGGTATTTCATGCCAACGGTCTGGTTTGTCATGCCATCCTGCCCGAATTTGTCATTGATGTTGAGCGCATACACTTTTGACCAGAGATATCCGTAATACCCGGCATCATAATCTCCTATGAGGTGGCCGGATGATGCAGGGTGGGGAGTCCCGGCAAGGGGTTCCATGCCCTTAATCTCCCGGTACGTCCGGAACCAGACCTCCGTGGGGTTAACCGGGCCATCCGCGGTATGAAATCACATATCCTCAAATCCATAGGCAAGTTGCAAGGAGTACGAGGTGCCCGTGTCAGCCTTCCGTGCAGCAAGGGCCGGTTCGGACCGAGGGTTTTATGAAAAACCAGTATCAGTTTTTTTTAAAAGACCTGCGGAATTTTGTGAGCGGGCCTCTCAAGAATAGGATTTTTTCCCGTATTTTTCCCAATAACGCTTGTATATATGCCCCCGTTTCCAACACATTATCAGGCACAACCAAAAAGGACGGCTTTTTCCCATGTCACACACCGAACGTTCGTCGCTTGCCCGGCTTATACTCTTCATGGTTTGCCTGGCACTTGCCGGCAGTATTGTTGCCGGGGCACATTATTTCATCACAGATATGCCGATGCAGAATGCAGTACAGCCTCCGGTTAACGGGGATACCTGTACCATAACACCCGGTAAATTTTGTGTTATCATGCTCAACACCGTTTGCCGTGCACCCGGGGTAATCGATCTTGAAAAAGAACATGATTGCCTGAGAGATTTCGGTTGCTGCGAATAGGAACCACCCGGGTTCTCGATCAATTCCTTTTTAATATTCCGGCATAAGAGTTCCCCGGATAACCAATCTCTTTTGTAAAAACCGGATCTGTTTTTGCCAACCCGCCAAAGGCTAAAAACTTCCCTTCAGTTTTTTGACCCGCTCAACCCAATCAGGAAAAGGGGGATCAGTTCGTTTTCGAAGCCGCCGCTGAAACGTTCAGACCAAGGTAGCGGTACAGCGCATCGACTCCGGGATCCCTGCCAAGGAAGTTTTTCAGGAGCACATTCCCGTCCTGCATGAACCCCGGTGCCAGGATTTCCTGCCGGTATTTCATGCCAACGGTCCGGTTTGTCATGCCATCCTGCCTGAATTTGTCATTGATGTTGAGCGCGTACACTTTTGACCAGAGATATCCGTAATACCCGGCATCATAACCTCCCATGAGTTGGCCGAATGATGCAGGCTGGTGAGTCCCGGCAAGGGGTTCCATGCCCCTAATCTCCCGGTACGTCCGGAACCAGACCTCCGTGGTGTTAACCGGGCCATCCGCCGTATGGAACCGCATATCCTCAAGTGCATAGGCAAGTTGCGAGGAGTAATAGCTGCCCGTGTTAACGTTCCGTGCAGCAATCACTTTCCCAAGCAGGGCCGGGGGGATCTTCTCCGATCTGTTGGTGTACCGGCCCGAGAGCGATTCCAGTACCTGCGGGTCCCAGACCCACTCATCCAGGGTCTGGGACGGCGTTTCGATAAAGTCCGGCTGGACGTTTAACCCTGAGAGAGTGCCATACGGTGCACGGGTGAGGACTCCGTGCAGGGCATGACCGGTCTCATGGAAGAGAGTTGTCATGTCATCCATCGTCAGGAGAGACGGCCTCTCACCGGAGGGGGGGCGGAAGTTTGCCATTACTAATGCAACCGGAATCGTATACGAACCGTTCACCATCCTCCCCTGGGTGATCACTGGCGCGGCAGCACCGCTGTATTTTCCGTCACGCGGGTAGAAATCAAAATACAAGTACGCGATCGTCTGGTTATCGGTCAGGTTACCCACCCGGAATACCCGCACCTCCGGTGACCATACCGGCGTGTCTTTTACCTCATCGAACCTGATTCCAAAGAGCGGCCCGTAAAGAGAAAAGAGCCCCGAAAGCACAGTGTCGAGCGGGAAATACTCCCTCACTTCCTCCTCATTATAGGCATATTCCTGCTTCAGCCGGATATTCTCAAGATAGACGACATCCCATGGGTTTACTACCGTGGCCGAAGGATCGATACCTTTTTTGATGCGGAGAAGGTCGGCCATTTCAACACGGTTCTTCTCCAGCAGAGGTTCTTTGAGGGTGGTCAGGAAGGTCATGACCGTGCTCGCGTTTACGGCCATCCGCCCGTGAAGCTGGTAGTCAGCCCAGGTACGGTACCCGGACTCCCGGGCAATCTGCCCGCGAAGAACAATTGCTTGTTCGAGCAGGGCGGTATTGGGTCCTGCCTGTATGTTCAGGTAAGCCGCAGACATCTTCTTCCGGGTTTCGCTGCTGTTTGCATTCGTCATGACGGCAATGTAATCCGGGTATTTCGTGGTAACGATATAGGATCCCGGTGAGGATGGTGTGAACGTGGCAAGCGAGGCAGCAGGGACACCATCAAGTTCAGCGGCTGTGAAGAGGACCGTGGAATTATCCTGGTTCAGGTTGGCAGAATACTGCGACTCAAGCACGCTCAGGTTCGTTTTCATTGCCCTGACCCGGCTGAGCCGGTCATCCGGCAGGCCGAGCCCGTTGTCAAGGAAGGCCTGGAGAGTAACATTGGACAAGCGGGTTTCTTCCGGTGTGCGGGGTACCTGGTCCTTCATTGCATCATAGAGGTCACGCCGGGTATACACCATAGTGTCAAAAATGCCTGCCGATTCAGCAGCCTTCATGCCTTCCGCTGCTATTGCAGGATCAGGATTGACATACCCCATAAAAATAAGCGGTGCCACGGTGTCAGCGTAGTCACTCTCGATCCGGTCGAATGCGAGAACCGTATTGTCGAAGGTGCGTTGTCCGGGGGGAATGGTTGCGATCCCATTGAGAGAACTATTTGCCTTCTCCAGGGCAGCGGCATTGAGCCGGGTGACCTCCCCGGGGGCATAATGTTCCTGGAATGGCAGTGCGGGCCCGGGTGCAGGTGCAGCCGGCGGGGTTGCCGGGATACTGTTCAGGCAGCCGGTTGCAGCCACGAGAATGAGGATGAGGATAGCTGCTCCGGCAGGGTAATATACTGAGGTTCGCTGGGGTTTCACAGGCATGAGAATCGGTTCGTATTATTCAGAGGTGCCGGCTATTAGTAGTATTCAGAGACGTGCGGCCGGTAGGGGGAGATGTGGGGAGGTGACAGGGAGAACTGTTCGGGATCTTCCCAGAAAACTCCGGTCGTGATTATCGCTATTTACACCAAGCAAGGCAGGACGCGTACGCATCATCGCACGGGGGCTGCCCGATAACGAAGGCAATACAGTGCTTCTGGGCACAGGTTTGCTGGCATCTGTCGGGATCGTCACCCGACCCGAAGTTAGCAGGTGCCGGCGTTTTCTGCTGTTGCAGGTCCATCGCAAAAATGGAGATTCCTGCGACAATACTGCCGGCAACCGCCAGGCATATGATAAAAAGGACAAGGCGGCAAAGAGGCCATCTTCCGGATTGTGACGTGACCATGTGACAGATTCTCCTTTCTTATTCTCTTGTCAGCATATTGGGTATATAAAGAAGACGAACGTGGGAAAAAACCGGGGGAATTTTTCCTGCACCAGAAAGGGCATGGAGGGTTATGGGAAAACATAGGGGCCGGGAACCCTCAATCTAGTTCATCGTGTCTGCCCCTGCGACATTTCAGGATACGGTCAGCATTCTCCTGAGGGGTAGGGTCCCTTTCAGGCTAAAAGCCAGGGGTCCCCCATTTTTTAAAATGTCTTTCCCAATTTTTAGTGAGATAATATTGACAGCCGGGATTTTGGCAGATTATTGGGGTTGTTTCACGGGAGCGGGGCATAATTCCCATTTTCCCCGGATCTAAGATAAATTTTCTGTACTTTTTTCTGTTGTTTGATTATCAGTTGAATGGCCGGTCACTACCACGGATTCTGACCTCAGGCTGATCGGTCACCGGCTTTTTATATGCCGGATCGCGTACGGGCAAAAAATATTTTCCGTATTGATCCGGCCCGGGTGCAAACCTGCCTGTCACCCCTACCCAGGATCTCAAGGGAGTATCCGTCGGAGAAGGCCTCCTTTTGAGACCTGAAGTCACTCGAGAGAATTCTGGTACAACGGAGCCCGCGGTGGTGCCGGTTGTACCTATTTTCCCAAAATCATCAGGATTGGAGGTCATAATTCGCAAAAACCAGGGAACAGGGCCCGGAACCGGGAGATGTTTGTCGACAGGAATAATTGAGGTTATATTTAGCCACGTTACTATGGCAAAAGTCAGGGCATGATGATGTTTATGAGGTTGGGGGTTTTGGTTGGGGACCGGATTTGAGATTTTGATCATCAGTGCCGGCACTGGACAATGGGTTGCATAGCCGGATGCCGGAGGAGAGGATTGGGGGTGGGAAGTGAGGTCCTGGGGAAATGAGTGTGAATGTTCACTTCCAAACATGGGAATCATTAAACTTTTTTCAGAATTTTAAGAGTCAACCCACCCCCTTCGGGGGTCGCTAGACCTCCTCATCGGAGCCTCGCTGGGCAGAATGGTTTATTGGGATAACCGGTTCCTGAACCGCTGCGGGGGCATCCCGTAGGGGGCGGATCGATCACCTGACAAAAATCAACGGTAATCCGCCCCGCCGTGCCTCGGAGAGGCCCTGAGGCGGGGGACCATCGCTACCATTTCACCATTTCAACATTTTTCGATTTGTTTCCAAACCCATTTTAGATCTTGTGCCAGCACTTTCATTGGGCTAAATCAAGATCAGATTTGCAAACTAAAATCGAGATCCGGTTCAAAAATAAAAATCGAGATCGCTCTTGCGCCAAAAAATTTTCAATCGACCCTCTACCCCCCGCTCATATTTTTTCAATCGACCCTTGACTTCAAGTGCCGGACCTCCATGCCGGAGAAAAAAGTTTGTTATCAGTTGTACATCCGCGCCGCGGATAATTATCCGTGCCACGGTTCGCTAACTGACACCCCATGTACGCGATTGAAAATTTTTCAGCAGGGTCGGCCATCAAAATGTGAAACGGGAAACGAAAATAGTTGAACAAAACATGCAAAAATGTTCACAAAATGTTCAAAAAAGAGGCACAAAAAATGAGATACCGGATCCTGTTTAAACTGCTCAGGCCCGGACCGGAAGAGATCCTGCCAACAAATTAGTGACAGTACCCCGTGCAGGTCCCGGACCTTCCTATCCTTTCAAATCTCCTTAGCCAGCGTTTCAAAAAACTCCTCATTCGCATACCGCTCAATCCACGGCCGGTGACCGCACTTCTTCAAAAGGATAAACCTGAAATCCGAAAGTTCCCGGGTGAGCGGGTCTTTAACTCCTTCAGCCGGATGGGGATCGTAATCCCCGTGGATCGCTACAACCGGACATTTGATGGAATGTGCCATCCGGAGAAGGATCAGGCTCCGCCGCTGTTCAGCGGCCTCATCCCACACACCCTTAAAAATATCATACTGGCAGTGAAATGCCTCATTCTCCAGCGTGATGGGATCGAATGCATCCGCGTGTGCCAGGAGACATCCCAGTCTCCCTAAGAGTGCATCCTTGTTCGGGGTTGAAGGATTGTCGATCTGGCCGAGCAGTGCCTGCGCTTCAGCACGTTCAGCTGCTTTGAGCCGGTCCAGCCGGGTCTTGGTGACCGATGCTGCATAGTGCTCTTCGAACGGGGGGCTGCTGACCAGGATCAGCTTGCTGACCAGGGCAGGATACCGTGCTGTAAGCATCCACGAGAGAAATGCCCCCCAGGAAAAACCAATGAGGGTTACCGGTACCTTA
This sequence comes from Methanomicrobiales archaeon, assembly GCA_025358115.1. Classification (GTDB taxonomy): domain Archaea; phylum Halobacteriota; class Methanomicrobia; order Methanomicrobiales; family Methanospirillaceae; genus Methanoregula. The sequence continues at coordinate 13,381 of JANYKQ010000022.1, forward strand.
CCATGATCTGCCAGAACAGAGCGAAGCTCCTGGATCTGCCCTTCAAGGGTGGTCTCGGTCTGGAAGGGTTCAAGCATACATTTTACCTGGGAAAGGTCCCGTGCCACGTGTGCCACCTCACCCGGAGCTCCCGGCCCCCCGTGAATGATGGCAACCGGATAGGGTCCCGGTCCCCATTGACGTACCGGTCTCATGCTGTACCGGTTATTCCCCGGGAATATATATTGTCCCCGTAAATGTACCGGGCGGAAAAAGAGTGCTTTTTTAGTTTTATTTCTTACGGGCCTTCTTCATCAGGGCAAGCAGCCCGGCGAGGATCCGGGTGGGCGTGGGAGGATTGCCCGTAATCTTCAGGTCCACCGGAAAAATCTTATCTGCACCGCCAAGAACGGCATAGGTTCCGGCAAAAATCCCGCCGGTGCAGGCATCATCCCCCACCGCAACTACAAATTTGGGTGACGGCATGGCATCGTAGGTCTTTTTAGCCGCAATCGCCATGTTGTGCGTCACGGCTCCTGTCACCATCAGGAGATCCGCATGACGGGGTGAAGCGACAAACGTGATACCGAACCGTTCCACATCGTAAAAGGGGTTGTTGAGATTATTGATCTCAATCTCCGTGGCATTGTCACTGCCGGTATCCAGTTCGCGAATAGCGAGGCTCCGGCCAAAGACAGCATCGATCGCAGTCTTGATCTCGCGGCCGATTGCCTCGACTTCATCATCCCGGACCGGCGCCTCTTCAGTCACTTTCTTTTTTAAGAGACAGGTTAATGCGTTTACCATTTTCTTTGCCTCACAGGTCCGTCCCCGCATACGAGAGGTTCAGGCTCTTGTTGATCACCGGGAAATCCGGGACAATATTGCCCTGCACCGCATGTTCAATCGCCAGCCATGTGCAGAACGATGCGGTCCGGACCTTGTACCGCTCAATGACACCATCTTTGATCCAGACCCAGCAGAGATTCTGGCCACGGGCAGATTCAACCATCGCAAGCGTGTACCCGTCGCGAATCGGGGCATCAGACCTGACATCGCCCTCCGGTATTGCGGCAACCAGCCGTTCTATCAGGTCAAGCGAGTCCATGATCTCCGATGCCTTTATCGTAAACCGGGAGAGCACATCACCATCCCGGAGCCGTTGCGGTTTCGGGGCAAACTGGTCGTAGATGCCGTACGGGTGATTCTGCCGGACATCGACTTTCCCGCCCGATGCCCGTGCGGCCGGCCCGGTGATATTGAGCGGGCGGAGCAGTGCCGGGCGAATCACGCCGGTGGTAGCCAGACGGTCAATCACGGATGCCGTGGAAAGAACGATCTTCAGGCCAATCCGGTACCGCTTCCGCAGCTGCCGGGCGAACTCGGCAAGTTCATCAACCGACACTTTGGGAATGTCCCGGTTCAAACCCCCGGGACATACCATCCCCCGCAGGAACCGCGACCCGGTCAAACGGTCATTCTCGCGGAAGCATTCCTCGCGCAGCACCGAGAACTGGTTGGCTCCCAGCGGGTACGCAACATCCACCAGCATCCCGGCCTGATCACCAAGATGCGAGCAGATGCGTTCCAGCTCAAGGAGAATCGTTCGCAGGTACCATGCCCGTGCGGGTACCGGTATCTGCGATAGCTTCTCAACGGCCATGCAGAACGCGGTTGTATTCGCAACGGATTCATCGCCACTCACCGCTTCGGCAATCCTCACGCATTCCTGCGGTGACTTCCCCTCCGCAAGTTTCTCGATGCCCCTATGCTTGTAGAACATCCGGATCTCGAGATTGAAGATCGTCTCACCGATCACGCTGAACCGGAAATGACCGGGTTCAATGATCCCTGCATGCACCGGGCCGACCGGTACCTGGTACACACCCTCCCCGCTCACTTCCCGGAACGGATACTCATCAGCAGGATCAATCGCATCCTTTGTAAGGACGGGTGCATTCTTAAATGCTTTTTTCAGCGGGTGGAAACCCTCCGGATAGGTCTCATGCAGGAAGAGGCGCCGGGTATCAAATGCCCCGGCAAATTCCACGCCGAAGCCGTCACAGCATTCACGTTCAAACCAGGATGCGGCGGGATAGATGCCGGCAATGGATGTAGCAGACCCGTTGACACCCCGGACCAGAACCAGGATGCTGCTCCTCCGCTCAAACACGTAAAAGAGCGTCTGCGCAGCATTCTCCGTGAAACCTTCGCAGCAGAAGAGGCTGATGAGAACGAACTTGTTTGCAGCCAGGTGCTCTACAGCCGATTCAAATTCCGGCTCTTCGATGCGCACGTAATGCTCATGATTGGGACCGGCACGGATCCGGTCTGCCAGGGCAGATGGGCCAAGAAATTCCTCTGCCGCCCGGATTCCGATATCATTCTCAGCAGTCATTTAGAACTTCAGCTCCGTTACAATCTGGTTGAGGAACTCCATGCCATGTGCAGGGAATACGATCCCGATAACGAGGAGGAGTGCCAGCAGGAAGATGATGGGGGCCTTCATGCTCGCGGGTGTCCGGTAGGGTTCGATATCCGGGGGAGTATCCGGTTCAGAGACCTGCGTAAAGTTCGTAAGCACAAAATATCCCAGTCCCCCGGCAGCAATGAACAGCAGGACGAGCATGACGCCAACCGCCCATAAAGAGACGGTTCCCAGCTGCAGCATGATGAAGAATTCGGTGAAGAAGATGGGAAACGGGGGCATTCCGATGATCGCAAGCCCCCCGATAATAATTCCCCACGCGGCAAGGGGCTGGAGCCGGAAGACATCCCTGATATCATCGGCTGCATCGCTCGAGAAACGGCTCCGGTACTGCCGGTGCAGAATCCCGGAAGAGAAGAACAGGGATGCCTTTGTTATGGAATGCGCCATGATATGAAAGAGCACCCAGAACAAGGCTACCGGCGTAGATATGGCAAGACCTACCAGAATTATTCCCATGTTCTCCACGCTCGAGAATGCCACCAGTTTTTTTAAGTTTTTCTGGGGAAGCATGGAGAAGGCGGCAATGCCAATCGTCAGGAGCCCGAACAGTGCGAGAAGCGGTGCAATGGTAGCAAGGGCGGTTGTCTGGTGCACAAGCGCATACACGCGGATGATCCCGTAAATGCCCACGTTCAGCAGGACCCCCGAGAGAATGGCACTGACCGCGGACGGCGCTTTGGCATGGGCTTCGGGCAGCCAGGTATGGAACGGGAAGATACCGGATTTTGCCGCAAATCCTATGAAAACAAGCACGAAGGACGCGATCATCATGCCCGGCGGGAAAGTAGCGGCATGCTCCATAAGAACGGTCCAGTTTAAGGTACCTGTGCCAAGACGGACCCGGGAGGTCTCGAAGAGAAAGATGAACCCGACAAAGGCAAAGAGCATGGAGACCGAGGCTATGAAAATATACTTGATTGCTGCATCGATGTTGTCCCGGGCTGCCAGAATGGCAATGAGCATCGCAGAGATTACCGTGGTCAGCTCGGCAAAGATCCAGAAGAGTGCAAGATTATCCGAGAAGAACGCAAGAACGATAACCAGGAGGAGCAGGGCCCATGCCATGTAGAAGAGCTTGAGACTGCCCTTCTCCAGTTCCCCGCTCTCTAGGAGACCTTCGACATACCCCCGGGCATAGATCGCGGCACAGGTAAAAATGACCGTGGCAATGAGCACCTCAAAAAGACCAAGGTGATCGATAAAGAAGTACTGGCTGCCAACAAGAAACGAGACAACCGGTACCTGCTCGAAGAGCGCGATCCAGGTTGCCAGTACAGCATATATCAGTGCCTGCAGGATACAGACGGTATTCATCTGGCGGTGGTTGTGGGTGGCTGCGATAATGATAAGCGAGATGACTGATACCATCACGAATGCGATCAGGATCATGGAACCTCCTCCGGCTCATCCAGGAGATGGAAACGGTGCAGACGCTTGTGGTAATCCTCGAGGGTCGAGTCGATACCAACCGATAATATGGTTGTCAGGATTACGAGAATGATCAGGTCGATGATGATCAAAAACTCGATGATGAACGGGAGTTCGGTCACGAACATACCAAAGAGAAGTACCCCGTTTTCCATGGAGAGGAAACCCAGTACTTTTGTGATTGTCCGCTTCCGGGAAAACGTCACCATCATGCCCATGAGCATCAGCGATATTCCCAGCACCGCGCCAAAGAAGAACAGGCTGTCCCTTCCCGGAATAATCCTTCCGAGCGCCATGTAGATGACCAGCATGAGGGCCATAGACAGAATCAGGGAAGTGGTAGGGCTCAGGAAATGGAACTCGATATCGCGCTTGATCCGGATCTTTTCCTGGATGGTTGCAATAAAGTACGGGATGATGATCACCTTGCTGACAAACGTAACTACTGCGATCTCCAGGAGCACTATCGATCCTTCCAGCGACCAGAGCGCAAGGGCGATACCGATAAGGGTGAGACTCTGGAGGGAATAGACGGAGACCACCGAGAGCAGGTTTCGCGTTGAGATGATATACGCGGCAGTGATGATGATACAGACAAACAGGATTCTTATGATCCCTTCGATAGTGGCCTGTTCTATCACGAGAACACCTCAATGATAATGATCAGGGTCGAGAAGAAGAATGCCATGGCAAAGAGACTGGGAAGCTGGAAGAAGCGTTTCTTGGCCATAGATGATTCAAAAAGCCCGATTATTCCGGCCAGGATCGAACCTTTTACTACAAATAAAAACACTGCGATAAGAATCCCGGCAAGGGTGAGAGCAGAGATAAGCCCGAACGGGACTATCAGGTTGATGAGGAGCGCCATAAGGACTGTCATCTTGACGGCAGCGGAGAGTTCCATGAGGGCCAGGTTCCTGCCCGATTGTTCAAGGATCATCCCTTCATGGATCATTGTCAGTTCAAGATGTGTCTCCGGGTTATCGACCGGTATCCGCGAGGTCTCCACGACTATGATGATGAACAGCGAGATCGCGATCAGGATCAGTGTTGAAGGGGAAGGCGAACCGGTCGATACGGAGATGGCAAACATGTCAAAAATATTGAGGGTCTTAAAGACGAATGCAAGGGCCGCAAAAACGATGATGGTCGTAGGTTCGATGATTGACGAGATACTCATCTCCCGCGAACTGCCCATACCCCCAAAGGAACTTCCGGCATCCAGGCCGGCAAGCGCCATAAAGAAGCGGGCCAGTGCGAGAAGGTACAAAAAGAGGATGATGTTGCCGATTCCCCCGACGGTTTCGGGTACAAAGACCAGCGGGACAAAGAGTGCGGCAACGAGGATTGAAGCCATTGTAACCAGGGGAGTGACCCGCATGATACGCGAGGAGTTGGGTGAGTAGATGACCTCTTTTTTCAGCAGTTTTACCAGGGTAAAGTAAGTCTGGAAGATGGAGGGACCCTGCCGTCCCTGCGTCCAGGCCTTGACTTTTTTTATCAGGCTGACAAAGAGGGGCGAAACGGTAATGACAACGATTGTATTGATTACCAGGTACAGGAAGAAATCTAGGTTCATGCAAACCACCCGAGGAAGACTATCAGGGCAATGACCGTGATGAAGACATAGAGAAGATACGTGTCAAGACACCCGTTCTGGAAGCGGGAAATACGTCCGGCAAGGTACAGGGACTGCTGTGCTAAGGGGTTGTAAAGATATTCCTCAAAGACTTTCAGGAGCCGGATCTCTCCTTTACCCTTTTCGAATATGCAGTTTTTCTGGTCAAAGAACGTCCGTTCATTGGTTGTCCGGGTGCGGTAGATGGCAGAGAAGATGATATCGAGAGGTTCTGAGAACCCGTGACCACTGTATTCTGCGGATGCCTGCTGCGAGAGTGTCCCGCACCCCCAGGTTTCGCTCACCCGCACCTCGCGGGAAGCAGTGAAATACAGGAGAGCATAGGTAAGAGCTGCCATTCCCATGAGGAGGAGGCTGACCAGCAGCATATCCGGCAGGGGAACGGAAAAACCCACGATGGCAAAGATCTGGATGGCGCATACTCCCAGAAAAATGCAGGCCGCCGCAAGGATACCCGGCCCGATCAGCATTGCACGGGGAACTTCACGGGCAGCGGCACACTCCGGAGAACGCGGGAGGGCAAGGAAGATCGATCCGAATGCCTTGACAAAGCATGCTGCTGACAGCGCACTGGTCAGGGCAAACAGGGCGAGGCAGATGAAGAGGAGAACCTTGAACAGCGGCTGGACGGCAGCAACCGAAGTAAAGAACGACATGAAGATCAGGAGCTCACTGGCAAACCCGTTTAAGGGGGGCAACGCAGCAATCGATACTGCACCGATAAAGAAGAGGGCAGACGTGACCGGCATCCGGTGGGCAAGCCCCCCCATGTGTTCGATATCCCGGGTATGGGTGGCAGTTACCACGGAACCCGCAGTGAGGAAGAGCAGGCTCTTGAACATGGCGTGGTTGAGCGAATGGAAAAGCGCACCCAGCAGGCTGAGGGTTGCAAGCAGGGGAAGGCTGGTGGCAGTAAAGATCACGGAAAGACCAATGCCCATAAAGATGATCCCGATATTCTCAATGCTCGAATAGGCGAGCATACCCTTGACATCATGCTCTTTTAATGCATAGATGATGCCAAGAACTGCCGATGCAGTACCTGCGGCAAGGATCAGCAGACCCCACCAGAGATCCGGTGTGAAGACATCCAGCAGGAAACGTACGAGGCCATATACAGCGATCTTGAGCATTACTCCCGACATAAGGGCCGAGATCGGTGACGGGCTTGCCGGGTGTGCATAGGGCAGCCATTTGTGGAACGGGATGATGCCGGCCTTGATGGAAAATCCCACAAAAAGAAGGAGAAATGCAACCGTTGCCAGAGGGGCGGACGCTGCTGACAAGGGGGAGATGACTAATGAACCGGTCAAAACATAAAGAACGATAATTCCCAGCAGGACAAAGAGTGACGAGAGCTGGGTCATTATAAAATAAAAGATGCCGGCTTTCCGGGTCTCATCATGGGTATATTCATAGGTCACAAGCAGGAACGAACTGGCAGCCATCAGTTCCCAGAACAGGAAAAATGAGAGGGTGTTTGCCGAAGCAACCACGAGTACCATGGCAAGGATGAAAAGACTGGTACTGCCGCAGAGCAGGTTCCTGCGGGATTGCCCTTCCATATGTTCAATATATTCGGTGAAATAGAGGGCAACACACGCCGATACAACTGCAATAATCAGAAGGAAAAAAGAAGCGAGCCGGTCAATAACAAAAGATAGGGAAAACTGGGAGAGAGGTTGGTAGAGCGCAAAGGAGACCGGTTCTCCGGAGAACAGGGTCAGGAGAGAGAGACCGCACAGCAGAACTGACGCAATAATTATACTGGAGAGCGAAATTGTCCTGATGGATCTCCGGTCCAGCGATGCTGCCAGGAGAGGAAAGATTGTGCCCGCCAATAGAAACAGAATTACGAGGATGAAAAGTTCAACAATCATTTTTCGCTCCAGACGATCCTGTTCTTGACTGCCCCCGGGGAACACATAAGATAATTATCCCTTGTTTCTCCCATTCCCTGATAGAATAAGGTCTGGTCATACATGCTCTGCACCCGTATCAGGTATTCTGTTTCACGGGAAGAGCAGCGGGATCCCGTTTCATAGGACAAACATCAATGCCCTTGAGATTTCCCATAACGAATCCGAACCGGTCCCGGATGGTTTTTGGCAATTCGCTCTCGGCCATAGGATAGAATCCCAGACTGCCATAGAAATCCACCAGTTCTGTCTTCGAGTGCATATAGAGCGTCTCCTGCCTGCCGCACTCTTCTATGAGAAGGACCATAACCGAACGGGCAAACCCGCGGCGCCGGTATTCGTCCAGTACATAAACTGCATCGACTTCAAGGCCATCAGGGTGGCGGGAGCAACGTGCCACACCGATCAGTTTCGTACCTGCAAAGGCAGCAAAGAGCCGGTCATTTACCCGGTCCGCAGTCTGCTGGTGGTAATGGGTCCAGAGCTCACGTTCGGCCCGGACAAGTTCGGCGGGCGAAAGTTCCCGTACTTCCACCGGACCGATAACCTGAACGGGGGAGGCAACGGCACCCTGGGAGAATAAGGCTTTACCAATCTCAATAAAAAAATGAGGGCGGAAAGTGACAAATCCTCCACTCTCCACACCGGCAAGCGTATAAAGGGTAAGGAGCGTCTGGTCCTCACTGAACGGTTCGGGCTCAGCATACGGAGATATAATCGGTATACAGCACCTCCACAAAACAAGGTATTCGGGTAGTGATATGATAAGGGTAATCGTCCATTCAGATCATCGTCTGGTTGTCAATTCTCTTATGTTACCGTTTCTTTACGATAAAGTCATCGCGTTTTTAAGAGAAACCGGTTGCGGTTTCCTCTTTTTAACCTTGAACACGGATTTTTTTGAGCCATGCATCGGGTAATCCTCCCCCAATCAGGGTCAGGATATGGGATCAGAGCGAACATGGGTAATGATTTTTTTAATGCGCGTACAGATGATTTCGAAGGCATTTCGCCGGTAGAGTAACATTGGGCGATGCAGAATTCCCATTTTCCTTATAGTGTGTCCTCGGATAATAAAACGCAAAATTTAACTGATTTCCCCTACGAGTGAGCATTAGGTATACTCCCTGAGGTGTGTGTATAAGAGGGAGTTGCCAAAAAAAAGGAGAATGCTACAAAAATGATAGACAAATTATTGCTGGGAAATTTTAAGTTCCGTGAATCTGATTTCACCCCGAATATCGATTACTACCGCGAGCTGGCATCCAGCCAGCACCCGACAACGCTCTGGATTGGGTGCTCGGACTCGCGGCTCCAGACGGGGCACATCACCCAGGCACGTGCGGGTGAACTGTTCATCCAGAGAAATATCGGCAATATCGTGCCCATCCATGACTGGAATTTTGCCACAGTGCTCGAATACGCTGTTGTTCACCTCAAGGTTGAGGATGTGGTCATCTGCGGACATTCAAACTGCGGTGCGATCCGGGCACTCGATAAGGAGAGTAATGATTCGTACATTCCCCTCTGGCTGAACAATGCCCGCGATGCGAAAATACGGGTGGACAAAACGATCGATCCCCCAACAACTGTACTCGAAAAGGATGAGAGGTACCGCCTTATAGAACAGGAGAACGTGAGACTCCAGATCGAACACCTCCATACGTACCCCCTGTTGAAAAAAGCAGTTGATGAGAAGAGGATACAGGTTCACGGCCTCTATTACGATCTCGGGAATGGTGCCCTTACACGGGTAACCTGATCGTCAGCAGACTGCATCAATCTCTTTTTTAATCCGGTCAAGCGCTATACGCCCGATACGGGTGAGTTTCCCGTTCACCAGGACAATGGGAAGCGGGGGGAAATCAGTCTCGATGATCTTCTTCACATAATCCGGTACACCGTCATCAACCAGGGTGAGTTTGACTGTTACCCGCTCACCGTAATCTTTCCTGAGTTCGGCTGCCAGTGCATCGAATGCGGCCGTGAATTTGCCGGTCGGGTAGCAGTCGGAAAGACCGCAGGTCCGGTTATCATCACAGGGAAACGGGCAGCATTCAGAATCTTTCAGGCCGATAATCTCGACGTTTATGGTGCCTGCCATACCTGTACTATCTGGTTGCGGCATTATATCAGGATTGGGAAAATAGCAGTAAATAATCGGATTGATTATAAACGGCGGACAAAAAAAATTACATGAACCGCTCAAACCGGTCCCTGGTTACCTTACAAATCGGGCAGATGCCCGGGGGTTGATCCCGCGCACACAGATAGCCGCAGACTTTACAGCGCCAGACCGGGAAGGGAAGGGTGGGTACTGGCGATGATGAGAGGGGGATCGTGTGCGTAACGATAGTTTTTCCACGTTCAGAACGTGGCAGGCGGCGTTCAGGTACAGGTGCAGGAGTTTTCCTGCCCTTTGCAATGTCATCGCTGACATAGAGCGCACAATAACAGGCGCCAAAATCATCGAGGTCCGGATCGCGGTAATCGCAGGGACAGATGAGATCGAGATCAAGCTCCTTCTTACCGGATGCAAGCCGGCACGGGCAGGCTCGGTACCCGTAGCGCTGCTCGTTTTTCATAAGACCGGCAACAAGATTTTTTGTGAACTCCGCATCCGGGTTGAGTTGGTAGCCTCCGTCTTTTGCTTCTTTTTCCAGGAAATGGTAAAGGGATACCACATCCTCCGGTCTGATCTCAATGAGAGCCATTTACCGGAATGCCTCCCGGATTTCCTGCTCCTTAAAACCGACAATGCTTTTTTTGTTATCGATAACAAGAGTGGGAAACGAGCCGGAAGAGTTGAAACGCTCGACAGTATTCATTGCCTCGTCCTGCTCTTTTCCTTCAAGGAGATCGACATAAGTGTAATCAAATCCTATCCCCAGCTCACGCAGAAGCTCCTTTGTCTTATTGCACCACCCGCAGGTGCTCAGTGCAAAGAGCATAACCTTACCCTTATTTTTCCCGCTCACGTGTTCAATTCCCATTAAAAACACACCTGTTCATTACAGGGAAATAGCGGTAAATAGTATTTAAGCATGAGGATAGTGCTGATACAATACGTGAATTTTTGAAAAAAAGGAGAAAATTATTTGTTTTTCATAATGATATTGACGTCTTCGAGCAAAGCCTGAAGATCTTCTTCATGCTCAACTTCCATCTGGAGGATCCCGAGCACGATATTATAGGTAACCGGATCGGTGTCCCGGGTCTTCTTGAGCAGGCTGTTGTACGCCTTGATAGCGCACTGCTCTCCCTTGATATTCTGTTCAAGCACTTTGACAATAAAAGGATCATCAGGTGCGTCATAGCCGCAGTTGGTGAGCTTGAACCACTGCTGGGGATTGGTTACGGGTGTTCCACCCAGCTGGATAATCCGCGAGGTCAGAAGGACTGCATGCCCCAGTTCTTCCGTGGCGTGGATTGTGAGTTCGGCAATAACTGCCTCCTTGTTCGGGCCACGTACAATCTTAGAACCAATCCAGTACTGGTAGTACGCGAGCCATTCATCGGAATATGCCTTGTTGAGGAGCTTGACTAACTCATCAACATCGGTATCAACAATCTTTCTGCCTTGCGTTCCCATGTTTGTTCACCTCGTCATTTTCGACAAGTGAATATCGACACTTCTTCCTTTTATTCATATCCGTTGTGACAGGAAAAAATGTAAATGGTAAAGTAAATGGTAAAATTTTTTTGAATTAAATTAACGAAAACGTTCTGTTGTTGATAAGAGGACCCCTTTTATAGTTGTCGTCCTGCATGACTGTCAACTGCACTATCGTTAATAACTATTCAGGCGCATGATATATGGAAATCATGAAGGCGGTTCTGGGGCTCGAAGACGGGCAATTTTATATCGGGGAAGGGTTTGGTGTTGAAGGTGAATGTTCCGGGGAACTTGTGTTCAATACACAGATGACCGGGTACATGGAATCCCTCACGGATCCGAGCTATTTTGGCCAGATCCTTATGTTCACCTTTCCCCAGATCGGGAATTATGGTGTCGATACACAGAATTTCCAGAATGAGAAAGTCTGTGCCCTTGGTTGCATTGCAAAAGAGATCTGTGAAAAACCCGCCGCCAGCCCGTCCATCAGATCCTATTTTGAAGAGAACCATCTTCTTGGCATGAGTGGTGTTGACACCCGCGCCCTCACCATCAAAACCCGCGTCCACGGAACCATGCGGGCTGCGCTCGTTGTCGGCAGCGATGACGGGGATTATGCAGTTAATCTTGCAAAACGGACCCCCCAGATCACCGATATTGCCCCCATACCGGAAGTGTCATGCAAACAACCCTACCGGGTTGAAGGGAAAGGAAAACGCATCGCCGTGATTGATCTCGGGATAAAAAAGAACATGATTACGAGCCTTGCAAAACGCGGAGGGGATCTCTATGTCTTTCCCCACGACGTCACTCCTGAACAGATTCTCTCATGCAAACCCGATGCACTCTTTGTGAGCAACGGGCCCGGTGACCCCAAGCAGGCAACGCATGCCATCCGCTGTATCAGGGAACTGCTCGGGCAACTCCCCATCTTTGGGATCTGCATGGGCAACCAGGTATCGGCACTCGCAATTGGTGGCGATACCTACAAGCTCAAGTTCGGGCACCGGGGCGCAAACCAACCGGTCCGGTTCAAGGACGGCCGGATCTTCATCACCACCCAGAACCACGGGTTTGCCGTAGATGAGGACTCGCTTCCCGAAGGCTGCCGGGTCACCTATACCAATGTCAACGATGGTACGGTTGAAGGATTCGAGAACAAGGATCTCAAGCTGACCACCGTCCAGTTCCACCCGGAGGCACATGGAGGTCCGAGGGACACCGAAGCGCATTTCTTTGACGCACTGTACAGGAGGATCTCCTGATGCCCAAGCGAACTGACATCAAAAAGGTGCTCCTGATAGGATCAGGCCCCATCCAGATAGGACAGGCAGCGGAGTTCGACTTCTCAGGATCCCAGGCCTGCCGGTCATTGCGGGAAGAAGGGATCAAAGTCGTACTCATCAATTCCAACCCGGCAACGATTATGACCGATCCGGATATGGCCGATGAGATCTACATCGAACCGCTCCGGGCAGATATCATTGCAAAGATCATCGAGAAAGAAAAGCCTGACGGTATCTTATCCGGCATGGGTGGGCAGACAGCCCTGAACCTCACGGTCGAACTTGCCGAGATGGGTGCACTCAAAGGGGTGGAAATTCTCGGAACCCCGCTTGAAGCAATCTACAAAGGTGAGGACCGGCAGAAATTCCGCGATCTTATGATAAGTATCGGTGAGCCGGTCCCAAAAAGTATGGTACTCAACTCCCTCACCCAGATCGAAGATGCCATCACCCAGATCGGTCTTCCGGCGGTTGTACGACCGGCGTATACGCTCGGGGGAGCTGGCGGGGGTATTGCCCGGACCCGGGAAGAATTAATCCGTATTGTCGAACTTGGACTCTCCCGCTCCCGCATCCACCAGGTACTCATCGAAGAGAGCGTGATGGGCTGGAAAGAGATCGAGTTTGAAGTGATGCGCGATGCTACCGACACCTGCATCATTGTCTGCGGTATGGAAAATGTGGACCCGATGGGCATTCACACCGGTGAGAGTGTTGTCGTTGCCCCGATCCTTACCCTGCGGGATGATGAGTTCCAGATGATGCGGAGTGCGGCAATTCACATCATCAGGGCACTGGATGTCCAGGGTGGCTGCAATGTCCAGTTCGCGTTCTGGGAAGGAGATTACCGGGTTATCGAGGTAAACCCTCGTGTCTCAAGGTCGTCAGCCCTAGCTTCAAAGGCAACCGGCTACCCGATTGCGCGGGTGGCAGCAAAGATCGCAATCGGCATGCGGCTCGACGAGATCATGAACACTGTGACCGGCTGCACACCGGCCTCATTCGAACCCACGATCGATTATATTGTGGTCAAGGTTCCCCGCTGGCCATTCGACAAATTCAAAGGTGCAGACCGGACCCTCGGCACATCCATGAAGAGTACGGGAGAGGTAATGGCAATCGGGCGCACCCTGGAAGAAGCATTCATGAAGGCGAAGCGATCGCTTGACACCGATGTGCTTACCCATACCAGCCCCAGCGAGGTCCGCATGATCCTGTCTCGCCCCACGGACGAGCGGTTCCACTGCCTCTTCGATGCATTCAGGCTGGGCTTTACCCTCGATGAGATCGCAAAACTCACGTCGATCATCCCGTTCTTTTTAGAGAAGATAAAAAATATTGTCGATTGTGAAAAGCACCTCGCAACCCACAGTGAACCGGCAGATATCCTGACCGCTAAAAAACTCGGGTTTTCGAATGCAGAGATCGCAAAGATTACCGGCATACATGGGGAACAGATTGAAAAGATCGTGGGTCTGCCCTCGTACAAGATGGTAGACACCTGTGCTGCTGAATTCCCGGCAAGCACACCGTATTTCTACTCAACCCACGGGGGGGAATGTGAGATCATACCCAGTGATCGCCAGAAAGTACTCATCCTTGGATCCGGACCAATACGGATAGGACAGGGTATTGAATTTGATTACTGCACCGTTCATGCAGTCCAGTCCCTGCGGGAAGAGGGTGTGGAAGTCCATATCGTCAACAATAATCCAGAAACAGTCTCTACGGATTTCGACACTTCAGACCGGCTTTTCTTTGAACCGATGCAGCTTGAGGATATTGTCAATATTCTCAGAAAAGATGATTATTATGGTGTAATGGTGCAGTTCGGGGGGCAGAATGCAGTCAACCTTGCCGTGCCCATTGAACAGGAGATCAAACGCCTTGGTCTTCGCACAAAAATTCTGGGAACGAGCCCGGATGCCATGGATATTGCCGAGGATCGCGATCGTTTCAGTGTCCTGTTAAACAAACTCAATATCCCCAGCCCGGCAAATGGCTCAGCATATTCCGAAGCAGAAGCACGCGAAACCGCAGAAAAGATCGGTTATCCTGTGCTGGTGAGGCCTTCTTTTGTTCTCGGGGGCCGGGCAATGGAGATCGCCCACAATGCAGTTGAATTTGAATCCTACATCAAAGAGGCGGTTCGCGTCGCAAAGAACCACCCGGTCCTCATTGATTCCTACCTCCAGAATGCCATTGAGCTCGATGTTGATGCAGTCTGTGACGGGGAAGATGTACTCATTGGCGGCATTATGGAACATATCGAACAGGCGGGGATCCATTCCGGGGATTCTGCCTGTGTAATCCCGACACAGTCACTGCCGGCAGCCATTGTGGACACCGTCCGCGATTATACCCGGAAGATTGCCCTGGGTCTGGGTGTGATCGGGCTGGTAAACCTCCAGCTTGCCGTCAAGGATAATGTGGTGTACATCCTTGAAGCAAACCCGCGGGCCAGCCGTACGGTACCCTTCGTCTCAAAGGCCACCGGACTGCCCGTAGCAAAGATTGCTGCAAAAGTGATGGTGGGCAGGAAACTTCGGGATCTAGGCCATAAAGAGCGGGAAATAAAGCATGTTGCCGTCAAGGAAGTACTGCTGCCATTCAGTAAACTTGCCGGTGTCGATACCGTGCTTGGCCCTGAAATGAAGAGCACCGGGGAAGTGATGGGTATCGACTATGATTTCGGTCTCGCATTCTATAAGGCCTGTATTTCCGCGGACAACGAACTCCCCCGGAAGGGTAACGTGTTCATTTCCGTTAATATCGAGCAGAAAGAAGAAGCGATACCGATTGCCCGCAAGCTACGCGATCTCGGACTGACCCTCTACGGGACCGAAGGAACCGTTGATTATCTCCAGGAAGCGGGTGTTGAGGCACACCTGGTCAGGAAGGTGCAGGAGGGTTCTCCCAATGTGCTGGATATGATGCGGCACGGTGAGATACGCCTCATCATCAACACCCCGCAGGACCGCCAGTCGCGGCAGGATCATTACCAGATCATGCGTGCGGCAGTGGACTTCTCAATACCCTATATCACCACCTTACAGGCGGCGCGTGCGGCAGCTCTTGCCATAGACGCAATCAAGCGCGAAAAGATGACTCTTGAGCCAATCAGCCATTATCTGAAGTGATATTGCCCAAATACCTCCAATATTCTCATTTTTTCCCATCTGTGCAGCAAATCCTATCCGGTCATCTTAGCAGTTACAATGCAATAATCATGCAAAATGATTGAATATCCTTATATACCGAAATAACAAAAAAAGATGCATGAAGAAACTTCTTGTTGTTCTTGCGATCCTGTTTATCGGGATCCTGCTCGCGGGATGCACATCTCAGCCTGCAGCACCTGTAACCACCCCGGCACCGACCGCAGTTCCAACCACTGTTGTTACAACAGTTCCCCCAACCCCCGAACCGACAAAAGAGGTTATTGTTGTAGTGGTTAACAAAACAGCGAATGTAACCGCAACACCAACGGCAACACTTGCTCCGGTACCAACCTATACAATCACCTTTACCAAGGATCTTACCATTGTTCCCGGAGCAACTGCAACGGTAAAGGTTGGTACTAAAGTCATCTGGTCGAATCAGGATGACCTCAAGCCCCACAGCATACAGGCAAACGATGTGCAGACTGGCGCATACTTTGGCGGAATGAGCACCGTTGAGATTCCGTACGGAAAGACTCTCGAAGTCACGTTTGACAAAGTAGGCGCATACGATTATACAACAGGTCCTTTCCAGCCCCAGACGCAGGGAAAGATTGTTGTAATTGCTTAATTCCACAACGATACACACGTTCAGGAAAAACCTGAACAACCTTTTTTCCGTTATTTAATAATTAAATATCGAGCAATTACGGATTTGGATTTTCTGGTATTATTCCCCTGAAAATATATGCTGAAACCGCAAACAGGTAATGAGTATTAACAAGAGGTTAACCATGGGAAAAGGTACTATTGTCCTTGCATATTCCGGGGGGCTTGACACCTCCATCTGCATCCCCCTTTTAAAAGAACGATATGATTACGATCGCGTCATCACTGTTGCCGTGAATGTTGGGCAGCGCGATGAAGAGATAGACGTAGCCACAAAAAAAGGGATCAAGCTCGCTGATAAACACTACACCATCGATGCCCGCGAGGCGTTTGTGAACAACCACATTTTCCCGGCGATCAAGGCTAATGGCTCATATGAGGGATATCCCATGGGAACCTCACTTGCCCGGCCCCTGATCGCTGAGGAAGTTGTAAAGATAGCACGAAAAGAAGGTGCAAAAGCAATCGGGCACGGCTGCACGGGTAAAGGTAATGACCAGCTCAGGTTTGATTTTATCATCCGCAGTGCCGGTCTCGAAGTAGTGGCACCCATCCGTGAACTCAACCTGACCCGCGACTGGGAGATCGATTATGCAAAAAAGCATAAGATCCCGGTACCGGTAAAAAAGGACAAACCCTGGAGCATGGACGAGAACTGCTGGAGCCGGAGCATCGAAGGCGGTAACCTCGAAGATCCGGCGTACCACCCGCCCGAAGAGATCTATCTCTGGACTGTATCTCCGGAAAATGCACCCGACAAGACAGAAAAAATTACTCTGGAATTTACCGAAGGCATCCCGGTTGCCATCAACGGCAAAAAGATGAAAGGGTATGACCTGATCCAGCGGCTGAATATTCTTGCAGGAAAACATGGGATCGGTCGCAATGACATGATCGAAGACCGTATTCTCGGGATTAAAGCCCGGGAGAATTACGAGCACCCGGCTGCAACGGTTATCCTTACAGCACACCGGGATCTTGAAGCGCTGGTCCTCACCCGGCAGGAACTGGTATTCAAACGCATGGTTGATGACAAGTGGTCGGAGCTGGCGTACAAAGGACTGGTATACGAACCCCTGTATGCAGCCCTGAACGCATTCATTGACACGACACAGGTGCGGGTCAACGGAAAGGTGGATCTCGAACTCTTCAAGGGAGCAGTCCGGGTACTCGGGCGCAGTTCACCGGATGCAATCTATTCCGAGGACATGGTCTCGTTTGACAGCACAACCCTTGACCAGTGCCATGCAATCGGGGTTTCCCAGTATTTTGGCATCCAGGCACGCATGGTCCATGCCAGAAAAACAAGAAAGACTCCCGTCAAATCCAAAAAGTAAAACTTTTTTATATCTCCTAAAAATTATATTAATATCATTTTTCGTGATCAAAATCCATTTTTCCCCCATGATTTTATTCCCCGAAACATGCGACTAATCACTCAGTTCAGGTCATCATCGTATCCATTCACCAGCGGGTTCAATTGGACCAAATAGAAAATTATAAGGATTGTCACATTGAAGACTCGATCAACATGTCCACCGGTTTTTTTTCCCGATTTATAAAACAAAAACCCCATATTGTGGAAAGCCCTCCGCCACCATCAATAACCCACGGTGCAGGGATGCAATTCCCAGAATACAAGAACAAACCGTATTTCATCGTGGCTTCCGTTGAGATGGGGAATACCACCACCAAGTGTATCTTAACCGGGGTAAACCTTGAAACCGGTATGTCGTATGTAATCAATAAAACGGTAAGCATGAGCCGGGATATCCGCCCCCCGAAACCGGGAGAAACCATATTCGGTGCAACACTCGATGGGACCGAACTGACCCGCGAGGCGGTGACGGAGCTTGTCCGGGATACATTACTCCAGTGCCATAAAGATGCCCACCTGGATGTTTTGAAAGAACTGGATTTCGTTGTAAGGAGTACGGGGGTAGTTGCTGAGATGGAGTCCCCGGATCAGATCGGGGATTTTGTCATCGCACTCGCAAATGGTTGTCTTAACGCCGGTGTCCCGCCCCGCAAGATGACACCCCCCATGTCAAAAGAGAATCAGCCCCAGAAACTTCAGCCGTTCAGTTTTGCAGACAAGGTTGTATTTGTGGGCGCGGTGGCAGGTGTCATCCCCCCGGTGGGATCGACCGGAGTGGAGATGGTAGCAAACGAGATGGAGGGCGAACTGGCAATGGCAGGGATCAAGGAGGGTGCAAAATGGACACCGGTTGATTTCCGCAATCCCTGCGTGTCGGTGGATTTCGGTACAACTCTCGATGGCAGGATCACCAGTGACGTAAGACCTGATGATATCAATCCGTTTGCAAAAACCGTGGGGAACTTCTGCGGACTTGCCGGAGCGATTCCTGATGCGATTGTCCGGGGAACCGGCCTTGTGCAGAAACGGACGGGTACCGCTCTTGATATTTTTGGCGAGCACAGCGTTTCCGGGGGATTGTTTGGCGGGGGGAATCGCAGGATTATTGATAATTTTGTTGACCGGTGCCATGAACATATCGATATCCGTATTGTTCCAGCGGAACGCGACCGGTTCGGGCGGATTCCGGTCAATGCAAAGCTGGCTCTTGAGTCCGGCATTGCAATGATTGGCTGTGACTGTGGCGAGAACAGCAGCGATCTCGGGAAACTCCTCGAGATTGGAAAAGAGATCCATGAAAAACATAATCTCGCAATGCTCAACGAAGTCATTGACCGGGTCTGTGCGAAGATGGCCCTGCGCCTGATCGATGTAGCAGTTGAACAAAACCTTGTTCCCAGGAATTCTTCAATCGGATTTACCGGGCGGGCAGCGATCTCCGGCAGAAAACCGGAATATATTCTTGAAGGAATCGCTGAACGCAACATCTACGACGATCCCCGGGACCATCTCGTATTTGTGGATGACGGGCTTGCACGGGGCGCGGCACTGATGGGCCGCTGCATGAACTCGCTGGGAAAACCCAAAAATCCGATCGGGGGCGTCCGCGGGGGCCCATGTATTATGAGCCGGCGGATCAAAATAGGAAAGTGAAAGAGTGAGATACTTATGACCGATGAAGAACAGTTATTCGATATTATCGTCCCCCCCGGAGTTCCCCAGAAGATTATTCTGGATATCTCGACCAAATTCGATGTCGAAGTTGTTGACCGCAGAGAGAAGATCAAATTTGCCAACATGGAAGGAGATGAACGGGATCTTCTCGCATTCCGGGGTAAACTTGAGGTCATGCAGAAAGTCGAGGCCTACATGCGGGATGAGCTGAATAAATTCGTTACCAATAAGTAACAGGTTAAAAAACTATTTTTTTATTTTTTCAGCAGTCGCACAAGTAATGCTTTCTGCGCGTGCAGCCGGTTTTCTGCCTCATCCCAGACGAGACTCTGGCCACCTTCCATCACTTCGTCCGCTATCTCCTCGCCCCGGTGTGCCGGAAGGCAGTGGAGAACCCGTGCGTCCGGTGATGCATGTCGCATGAGTCCTGCATCAACCGTATAACCCGAGAAGACCTTAAGGCGCTCCTCCCGTTCTGCATCATCGCCCATGGACACCCAGGTATCCGTAACGATGACATGCGCATCCTTGACCGCCAGTTCTGGATTTTTACACAGGGTTACTTTTCCACCAAGAGCACGTGCCTTTTTCACGATATCTTCTGAAGGTTCATAACCATGAGGTGTTGCAACCGTTACGGAATACCCGGTAAGAACCGTCGAGAGAATCAGTGAATTACAGACATTATTGCCATCACCAACCCATGCTACATTCAGATCATTGGTTGAGCCGAAATGCTCCTGCATAGTCATGATATCTGCCAGTAACTGGCAGGGATGTTCGAGATCGGAAAGCCCATTGATCACCGGAATTGTGGCAAACCGGGCAAATTCTTCAATGGTGCTGTGTTTATAGGCCCGGATCATGATGCCGGATACATAGCGCGATGCTGCCCGTGCTGTATCACGGATCTCTTCCCCCCGCCAGATCTGCATATCCCGGGCATTTAAGAACAGGGCATGGCCGCCAAGTTCGTTCATCCCAACTTCAAATGAGATATGTGTCCGGGTCGATGACTTTTCAAAGATCATGGCGAGGCTTTTTCCCTGTAACAAGTCGTGAACTACTCCCTGTTTCCTTAACATCTTGAGATGTTTTGCCTCAGAAAGTATCTGTTCCAGCTCAATTTTGCTGATATCCAGAATTGATAGAAAATCCTTATTCATCGTAACTCCTTCATGTGCCTGATTCGCTGGCTGAGTAATTTACCGGTACCGATATCCTTCCGGTAACGAACCGGACCCTTGACCGATGCAGCTGCCTGCTCTGCAACGCGTTCAGCGTCTTCCAGGGTATCGCCAGTTCCGATGAATGCAAGTGTACGAGAGGTCAGCGTGACAAGCATTCCGTCGCGTTCTTCAACATTTGCATAATAAGTGATTGCCCCGTTCGTATTGCCAATCCGGATCTCATCGCCGGCATGGGGTGCATCGGGGTAACCATCCGGCACCAGATATTTACAGACGGTCGCCTTCTTTTCAAACGTGACATGAGCAGAGGCGAGTGTGCCGCTTGTAATCCTCACCATGATCTCCGAAAGGTCTGAGGTGAGCAGTGACAGGACATTCATCGCTTCAGGATCGCCAAACCGGGCATTGAACTCTATTACTTTGGGACCATTGACCGTGTTCATAAACTGCCCATAAAGAATACCCTTATAGGGGTGTCCGGTTCTCGCCAGGGCTTCAACAGTTGCCCGCATGATCCCAAATGCACGGGTGAACTCTGCTTTCGTGACAAAAGGAAGCATATGGTCTGGCAGGGTATACGAACCCATCCCCCCGGTATTCGGCCCGGTGTCACCCTCGAATGCCCGCTTGTGATCCTGGACAAGGGGCATGGGAATGAGATGGGTGCCATCGACAAAGGCCTGGAGAGTGAATTCTTCTCCAACAAGGCGCTCTTCAAGAATGATTGGGCCTTGGATCTGGCGTGCATACGCGATTGCTCCAGCCCGATCTACCTGCTCACCCATAATCTTGACACCTTTTCCTCCGGTGAGCCCGATCGGTTTTATTACCAGATCGCCATCATGGTCATTGATGAATGCAATTGCCTCAGCGCTATCCTGGCAGAGCCGGTACTTCGGGCACCCTTCGATCTGATGCTCTTCCATCAGCTGGCGGCAGAACCCCTTATCAGTCTCAATTCGTGCTGCCGCTTTGATCGGTCCGACACAGCGAATATTTACGGATTCCAGTGCGTCAACAATACCCGCTTCAAGCGGAGATTCAGGACCAATAAAAGCATATTCTATACCCTGTTCCTGAGCAAAGGCAACGATACGGGGGACATCGGTTTCCCTGCAGAGCAGGACTTTCTCTGCAAGTTTTGAGATCCCGGGATTCTTCTTTGCCATCACGCAATAGAGTTCAGTTTTTCGGTTGCGGGCGAGTGCAGATGCTATTGCATGTTCCCTTCCCCCCCCGCCCACAACAAGTATCTTCATTATCCATCTCTAATGTGTGTTTACGGTAAAAATTGCTTCTCATTTAACAGTTCACTCACTCTGACAAGAGGTAGAAACTTGATGCCCTGTTTGCTGAGCAGCGCTTCTGCACCCTGTTCCCGGTCCACGACGGTGACAACGCAATCTGCCCGTGCCCCTGCGTTGCGTAGGGTTTCGATACCGTACAGCGCGGACCCACCGGATGTGGTCACATCTTCAATAAGGAGGACACGCATATTCCGGACGTTCCCGATGATCATCTCTTTCTTGCCATGACTCTTCTCAGCTGCCCGGATGATCGCATAGGGTTTTTTTGCGGCAAGTGCAGTTGCAACCGCAAGGGAGACTCCCCCGACAGCTACACCCGCTACGACATCAAATTCATATGACTCGGCAACGTGTCTGGCAATAGCAGTGAGCAGATCGGGATGAGTGACCGCCGTTTTCACATCTATATAGTACGTACTTTTTGCACCGGATGCCAGCGTAAAGTCACCCGTCTCAAAGGCCTTGTAGTGAATAAGCAGTGCTGCAATTGGATTTACCATGGAACCTCCTTGATTCCCAAAAAATAACCTATAATATTGACCACACGGTGGAGAATAATGGTGAGAATTACAATAATGATGAGGATGGGAAGGGTAAGATAGGTAAAGAGCCACCCGGGATCGAACAGGAGCATCAGGATAAACGCGCCGACAACCAGATCGAGCTGGTCTGCAACCGGCCATTTTGCACCCCGGACTTTTCCCATCCTGCGCTTGAGAAAACTCTTCCCCAGATCTCCAAGCAAGGCACCAAAGGCAAGGAGCGATACCGAAACTAAGGTATGCTGGGGCAGGAATGTTAAGGCATAGGTTCCCGCGAGCCAGATCAGGAGCAAACCCGTGAGGATACCCGCGAGAACGCCGAAAAACAGGCCACGGAATGTTTTTCCATCCCCAAATATCCGGTTCCCGTCAGAATAGTTCTTTCCAAAGTCAAGAGGAGTGCCCCCCCCAAAAAGGGCAGCTGCCGGATTGGGGATATACGCCGGAAGCATGATCCATACCGCTGAGAGTAACGGGATTAAGAAGAAGTCAAGACTAATAATGGTGCACTCCAATACCTCTAATAAAGAGCAGATAAAAACATTAAGGTAACTCACAGCGGGAAAATAAAATACGTGAGTACCCGGTGGAAATTAATGATGATTAAAAAAACCCGAACTCTTTGCCCCTCATGCAATACCGTACTTGATGCGGAGATCGTAGAAGAGGAGGGAAAGATCTGGCTGAAAAGAACGTGCAAGGAGCACGGGGATTTCAGGAATCTCTACTGGTCAGATCCCGTGATGTATCACCGGTTTGAAAAATATGATACCATTGGAGCGGGGGTATCAAATCCCCAGAAGATCGCCCCTCCGGAAAACTGCCCTTCTTCCTGCGGTCTCTGTAATAACCACCATTCACACACTCTCCTGGCCAATATCGATCTCACCAACCGCTGCAATCTGGATTGCGAATTCTGTTTTGCAAACGCCCGTGCCTGCGGATTTATCTACGAGCCCGATTTTGATGAGATCGTAAAGATGTTAACGCTTCTCCGCAATCAAAAGCCGGTCCCTGCTCCCGCAGTACAGTTTTCCGGGGGCGAGCCCACGATGAGAAAGGATCTGGCACAGATCATTCGGAAAGCAAAAGAGATTGGCTTTCCCCAGGTGCAGATTGCATCAAATGGTGTGCGACTTGCAAAGGAGCCGGACCTTGCCCAGGAACTCAAGGATGCAGGGCTCAACACGGTTTACCTGCATTTTGATGGGGTAACTCCGGATACAAACCCGTTTTTGACAATTCACCAAAAAGCAGTAGAGAATATGAAACGGGTGAAACTCGGTATCGTCCTTGTGCCCACGATAATCCGTGGTAAAAATGATCATGAGATTGGGGACATCATCAGGTTTGCTGTTGATAATATATCAGTTATCAGGGGGGTAAATTTCCAGCCGGTCGCTTTTACCGGAGCAGCAAGCGATGATGATATCAAGAAATCCCGCATCACAATTCCCGAAGTCCTGGCCGATATTGAAGCACAGACACAGGGGATCATTAAAAAAGATGATTTTTATCCTATTCCCTGTGTGCTCCCGTTCTCCGATCTGGTTGAAGCCTACACCGGCAAGCCACAGGTACGTTTCACCGCTCATCCCCATTGCGGTGCTGCCACCTATGTTTTCGTCCAGGAGGCAGGTATTGTACCGGTAAACCGGATGGTTGATGTGGAGAGTTTCTTTGCATCTATCGAACAGATGACCGAGACCATCAAAAAAGGCGGCGCCATCAACAAATACAAGGCGCTGTTGGAAGGCGTCAAAAGCATGCACGATTCCGTGCAGAAGGGAGAGAATGGCAGCACTGCCGAGTTCTGGAAGATCATTGGAAAAACACTGATCGGGCAGAATTTCGATGCGCTCAGGGAATTCCACTGGAACGCACTCTTTATCGGGACCATGCATTTCATGGACCGGTATAATTATGATCTCGACCGGGTCCAGCGGTGCTGCATACACTATGC
>JANYKQ010000095.1 GCA_025358115.1 Methanomicrobiales archaeon
GCGGTCTTTGCGTTCTTTGTGCTCGCAGATGATGAACAATGGGTCTACTGATGAAAAGATGATGACCCGTTGGAGCACTGATGCATGTCGGAGAGACCCGTCGATCGTGAGTTCAAATCTCACCAACCCCACATTTTCTTAATGAATCAATGCCCCGTAGTGCACACTTTATACCCCGAGCTACGTTTTTCCATCAGAAATTGGTTATGGTCTGGTGTACTGGACAGATGTACCAGACCGCTATACTCACTCTTCCAAATCAATTTTCCCCTGAATCAAATCAACCGTCAGTTGCGCCCGATCGTTATAAGCGTTTGAAATTCTATCTCACTAATATGAGTACTGAACTGCATCTGGTAGATGCCTTTACCGGTACCCCGTTCCGTGGAAACACTGCGGCGGTCTGCATCATGGATGGGCCGGCCGACCCGGTCTGGATGCAACAGGTCGCCGGTGAGATGAAACATTCCGAGACCGCGTTCCTGCATCCCGGTCCGGCCGGCTGGAACCTGCGGTGGTTTACTCCGGAACGCGAGGTGGACCTGTGCGGTCACGCAACACTCGCAGCAGCATTCACCCTCTGGACAACCGGTCGCGAGAATCCGGGCTCAGCGATCGTGTTTGAGACGCAATCGGGTACGCTCACAGGCCAGAAGGACCGGGACTGGATAACAATTGATTTTCCCGCAGAACCGGTCACTTCTGCGATATCGGTTCCCGGGCTTGACCGGGCACTGGGAATTACCCCTGTTTTTGTGGGGCGGAACCGGTTAGATATTCTCGTGGAGCTTCCGTCAGCAGTAGATCTCTGTACCTTTGAACCCGATATGGCTGCACTTGCAGCGATCCCTGCGCGGGGGATTATCGTAACAGCGGTCTCCGATCTCCCGCATTTTGATTTTGTCTCCCGGTTTTTTGCACCTTCTGTCGGTGTCCCGGAAGATCCGGTCACCGGCTCAGCCCACTGCTGTCTCGGGCCATACTGGGGAGAAAAACTCAAAAAAACAGAGCTTGACGGTTTCCAGTGTTCAGCCCGGGGCGGGACCGTGAGGGTTACTCTTCATGGGGACCGGGTCCTTCACGGGGGGCATGCAGTCCATATATCGTCAGGCCAGCTGCTTGTCTGACCGGAACCAAATGGCGTGTGCAGGATGCTGATGGGACGCACCTCGTCATTGCTGATGACGAACAGGCAATCGCAGATGCTATGCTGCATCACTATTTTTTTGCCGACGATGTGAACGGTACTTCTTCGAGCCCTTCAAGCGCGGCCGGCAGACTATCAAGGACTGTGACCAGCCCACTCAGATGCAGGTTCATTACGACCGCCCCTATGATCTCATCTTTTGTCGCACCTGCCTGATATGCCATGATCGTATGGAATTTTACTCCTCGTGGATTCCTGGTCGAGGTCTGGATGGCTATATTGATCAGCTGTTTTGTTTTTGGATCAAGGCCTTTCAATGAACGCTGCACCTCGACTAAATTGTTGAACCGTTCGGCTAGTTCGGGGCATTCTTTCTGGAAGATCTCGTATGGATTTTTTTCGGTCATGTTCGTCAGTTTCTATCGGTGAATTGAGCGAAGGATGAAATATATTTTTCATCGATTTGCATTGTGATTTTGATACCATAAGCAGGCATAAAAGAATAAGTATCTCTTAAACCGGATCTTCGCCATGGACCGGGATTGATGCCGGTAGCCTGGGCTTTTCCCTGCGTTCGGTAAAACGGGAACTTAATGAGTGCAGAATCCTGTTGACCAAAATATCGGAAGGACCATTTGGGTTTTGAACCGTTAGGAAAAAATTATCTCTTTTTAGAAGAAACGGCGATTCATGGGGTGGGTATGAATGCCCTGAACTCCCGGCAGTGCGTATGTGACGATAAAAAAAGATAAAATGAACCCGAAATTGAGCAGTACATTCATAAATATTCCCGGTCAGGACAACACGGTATATTTCTCATTTATCCCTGTTAAAAGCCTATTGATTTTTAAGGGCTTTAACCCGAAGAAAAACAAGCCCGTCCCAGGCCCGTTTTCCCTTTCCAGACATTCCGCCACTACTGAAAAACTCCGTAAACCCGTCCTTTTCTGGTTCTATGGGAACGGGGGTAAAATTGAGCCCTGTTTTCCGAAATATAAGCGGAAAACACCTCCCCCATTGGCCCCCAAAAGCCAGGGAATCGAGGCAAATTTCCTGATGTAGTTTCTCCATCAAGGCGCCCGAAAGGCTACTATAATGTGAATGTGAGGGTCATTTTTTTTGGAGCTCTTAATAAAAGGGTTTGACCTGAGATCCCTGGTGCCTTTCGCGGTGCGGGGGGGCTGGTCAAATCTTGCAACGGGAGAGGAGTTCGGTGTGTGCTACAGGATTAAAAAATAAATTTTTGAGCCAAAGGTCATCAGGTTATTCTGTCTTTCTGCTTTGGTATCCTAATTCGTGATTGTTATGTCTCATACTGTTTTTCTGCACTATAACTTTCGTTATAGATCTATCAGTCAATATGTACAGCAGAAATTCGCACTTTGTTGTTGATACTAAGGGAATTTTTCTCGATCTAGCATTCAATTAGATGGAAGGAAGTTTCCTACTATCACATATAAATATTTGTAAATTGAACATTTATGTGTAATACGAAAAGGAGGGACCATGCAACAGAATGCAAGCTACATTCCGGGTGGGACCGGTTCACCGGAAATCCCCCGGATGACGACTGCGCCTGCTACGCTGCGAATGCGTACCATGCCAGAGAATTCCGGATCGAAGGTTGGATTCACCTGCTTATCCCTGGGCGGAATGATCAAGGCGACTGTGTCGGAAAACCTGCACGTTGCATCAGTTGATCCCGAACCGGGAGTTGGGTATGGAGGTTTTCGGGAATGCAGGAATCAACTTGCAAAGAAAACCGGGTTGGGAAAGATCATTCAATCTGGAATATCCGGGGACGGGGAATCCGAACGGATTCACTGTACCTGAAATATTAAACAAAATATCAGTAATCCGGCTCAAGGAAAAATCAATGTAAAATTTCGAAAAACAGCAAAGGAAGGGGGCTTACAACAATGAAACGACAGGTAGCAATTTACGGAAAAGGCGGTATCGGAAAATCGACCACAACCCAGAACACGGTTGCAGCACTGGCAGAAGCGGGAAAGAAGATCATGGTGGTCGGGTGCGACCCGAAAGCAGACTCGACACGGCTCCTGCTTCACGGACTCTGCCAGAAGACGGTGCTTGACACCCTGCGGGATGAAGGGGATGACATAGAACTCGATGCAATCCTCAAGCCCGGGTTTGGCAATACCCGGTGTGTTGAGTCGGGAGGGCCGGAGCCGGGTGTCGGCTGTGCCGGGCGTGGCATCATCACGTCCATCAACCTGCTCGAATCGCTCGGTGCCTACACTGATGACCTCGACTATGTCTTCTACGATGTGCTCGGGGATGTGGTCTGCGGAGGTTTCGCCATGCCCATCCGGGAAGGAAAGGCAGAAGAGATCTACATCGTGGCATCTGGTGAACTGATGGCGCTCTATGCAGCCAACAATATTGCAAAAGGGATCAAAAAATACGCCGATAACGGGAAAGTGAGGCTCGGCGGGATCATCTGTAACAGCCGGAAAGTGGACAATGAACTTCCCCTCCTCAAGGCTTTTGCAGAGGAACTCGGGTCACAGCTCATCTACTTTGTCCCCCGGGACAACCTCGTCCAGAGGGCAGAGATCCACAAGAAGACCGTCATTGACTTCGACCCCACATCAGGTCAGGCAGACGAATACCGGAACCTGGCAAAAGCCATCGACAACAACAAGCTGTTCGTTGTCCCCAAACCGATGACCCAGGAACGCCTGGAAGAACTCATGATGCAGCACGGGTTCCTTGACGCGATGTGAAGTGCGGAAAAATTCGATACGGGATAAAAATACGAGATAAAAAAAGGCGGATGTGAAACGATGTTACTGATACGTGCAATTGTGCGACCGGAAAAGAAAGATGAAGTGCTTGCTGAACTCTCCACTGCGGGATTCAATGCAGCAACCATGGTCGATGTCGTGGGCCGGGGAAAGCAGAAAGGGATCAAGATCGGGGGGATGGTCTATGATGAGATCCCAAAGACCCTCATCTTAATGGTCATCCCGGAGGATGCCAAGGACAAGGTCATCAGGATGATCTTATCGATTGCAAAGACCGGAACGGAAGGCACGTTCGGGGATGGCAAGATCTTTGTCAGCCCCGTTGATGAGGTCTACACCATCTCAAAGGGAACCCAGGGTCTCTAAACGGAGGAGCACAATGAAAGAAATTATGGCGATCGTCCGGATGAAGAAGACCGGCGCCACAAAAAAAGCCCTCATCGCGGCCGGCGTGGCCGGGTTTACCGCGGTAAAAGTGCTTGGCCGGGGAAACCTGGTAACGGATCCACACACCCTCGAAGAGTGCAAAGAGAAACTCCTCTCGATGGGAATGGATGAATTCAGCGAAGCGGGAGATACCGAGAAGATAGTGAACAGTTTCCTGGACGGCTCGCGGTTCTTCCCGCGGCGCCTGTTCACGATCCTGTCACACGATGAGGATGTCCCGCGAATCATCGAGGCAGTTGCAAACGCAAACCGGACCGAGTACGGGATTGGCGACGGGACCATCTTTGTCCTGCCGGTATCCGATGCAGTCCGCGTGCGCACCGGTGAAGCAGGAGATGCAGCAATCTGGTAAGGAAGGAGGCACATAAAAAATGGCAGAAATTGATAGCACACTAGAGGCGATGCTCGTACCCTACCCG
>JANYKQ010000003.1 GCA_025358115.1 Methanomicrobiales archaeon
TCGAGATCGACACGTCACGGTTCATGGTCCCCCGCGACCGGTTCCTTGCGGTTGCATTCGGAGAGGATTTCTCGGGAATCGTCTTTGAGATTCCCTCGGATAAAAACAAGATTGAGATCATCTCTCCGCACAAGGGAGGCAGAGCATGACATCGAACCCGCTGCACACGATCTCGCGGAAGGCTGCCCATTACCTCAACCACCGTGGCTACGAAGTGATCCGGTCCATCTCGCTCCATGTGCGGGATGCACCCGAGACGTTTTACTGCACCCGCTACACGGGAGAGACCCTTCACGTGAAACTAAAGATCTGCCCCAACACCATCACCACTATCGCGGAAGTTGCGCGGTACTGCGAAGATGAAATCCGTATCATAAGGAGGCAGATAAAGAACAATCCCCCGAAACCCGGAGAGCACTATGAGATCCTGGTAACGACCCTTGGTAAACATTTCGCAATCGAAGTTCTGCTGGATCAGCTTGTCGATAACCGAACTGGAATTGTCCTTACCCGGCACCCCCTCGGGGGTGTGTGGGGATGACCAGCCGTCGCAGTACGCTTATCGAGCAGGGTGCAAAGGAGCTGCTCCATGCACATGGATTCACAGTCCGGGTCATACCCCCAGTCGGATTTGATAAAAGGCTCCCACCAGCCCACTTTGTCGCGTCACACGGACCCGATGAGATACGGTATATCAAAATCAGGAAAATATCACACTTGCCCATAGCCGTTGACATGATTGCGACAAAATACGCCGGAGATATTATGATGTTCCGCAAGCATCTCGCATGTCATGCCGGAGAGACCGGGCTCCATTACGAG
Source organism: Methanomicrobiales archaeon (assembly GCA_025358115.1). GTDB lineage: Archaea > Halobacteriota > Methanomicrobia > Methanomicrobiales > Methanospirillaceae > Methanoregula. The sequence continues at coordinate 823 of JANYKQ010000003.1, forward strand.
ATCTGGGTCTATTCCCTGTCCTATGGTTTCCGGTGTTTTGACGTGCAAAAAGACAGCGTTAAAGAAATCCCGAAACTCTCGTTATACCACCCGGCCACTCCACTCATCGGAGGCTTAAAATGACCGCCGTTCACCGCATGCACGTGCTGGAACAGCAGGCCGGCAACATTCTTTTGAACAATGGCTATGAGCCGCTGACCACAACTAATATCCCGATTTTCCGGTACATCACGTTCAACCTGATGGCCGGCAAGAAACTGGACGATGGGACCTTCGATGTCGTGATGGTGAAACTGAAAATTTCCCTGCATGCGATCCAGTCTCTGGACGAAGCGGCAATCCTCTGTCGTGAAGATATACGATGCATGAAAAAAATCTGTGACCCGGTGCCAGCAGACGTAAAATTCGCACGGTTTGAGGTCTGGTTCTCCATTCCCTCGAATAAGTTCCAGACCTATGAGATTACCAGAAACGGGATACAGGAAATTCTGTCGCACGATGAGATGACCCGGCAGCAGGGGTGTGCAGCATGATTGCCAAGAGCGCGTTTAACACCGTAAAGCAACGGGCAACTAAGCTACTCATCTCCCGGGGTTTTGAGTCAGTACCTCCGGAAAACAGCAGGTTCATCACCCGCTGTATCCCGCTCCACCTGGTCGGGATGAAAGGCGACTACGAAGCCCTCTGCGTAAAGGTCCGGCTGGCACAGGGAGCCGTGAGCCCGGAGTATGTCGAATCGTTTTGCAGGTTTGATATCTGCCAGTTACGGTCCCTGCTCATGATGTCACCGGGGGATATATTTCTCCGGTGCGAGGAATGGGTTGCGTCACCGAACGGATCAATCCATTGTTTCGAAGTAATGCCAAACGAGATCCGCGAGGTGGCAGCCTATGCCCGGTGAAGCAAACGTTGCGGAGATTCTCACTGAGAAGATCGATGGAATCCCGCTCTACCTGATCTCAACAACCATAGCGGGGCAGATCAGGAAGAAACGCGAGTCGGTTTTCCAGATCAAAGTTGAGAGGAAGTTTTTCCATAGTTATACCATCATTGTTGAGACTCATGATGAATACGCCCTGCGGGTAAACCAGGAAGCCCTTGCCCATGTAGAAGGCGAAGGGCATGGATGATCTTTTCCTAGTCCGGACAAAAGCCAGGGTGATGATTTGTGGATGAACAACTTCATGATGCAGTTGCCCTGTTGGCCGGGCCCGGTCAGGTTGTCGAGGTCCGTGCGCTTGCAGACTTAAACACCCACAGCGGGTACTTCAATGACTATGAAGCGCTCGTGCGGCAGGTTCGAGCACTGGGTACTGACTCCACGATACAGGGAATCTACATCACATTAAACGAAGTGAACCCTGCGCTTTTCTCACGGAGAGCAAACCGCATCAAGATGCGGCTGGGGAAAAAAGACAGTTCCACAGGAGACGCAGATATCCTGCGCCGCCGTTGGCTGCCCATCGACATTGACCCGCTGCGGCCAAGTGGCGTGTCGAGTACCGATGAGGAACACACCCTCGCGCTGAACAAGGCAGATGAGATTGCCCGGTGGATTGCCGGGCTCGGTTTTCCAGACCCGATACGGGCTGACTCCGGTAACGGGGCTCACTTACTCTACCGTATCGATCTGCCAAACGACGAAGCAGCAACGGCGCTCGTAAAGGCGTGCCTCACTACGCTTGATACGCTCTTCTCGGATGAGCGGGTGAACGTGGACACAGCAAACTTCAACGCAGCCCGCATCTGGAAACTTTACGGAACCGTATCGCGGAAGGGTGACAGCACACCCGAACGTCCGCACCGCCGGAGTTGTATCCTCTCGGCTCCTGCTGAACTGGAGATTGTAAGTCCATTGCAGCTCCGCGATCTCGTGGCACGATTGCCTGATGAGCGGCAGGCACAGCAGCAGCCGGGTACGTCAAAGGACAAGAATTTCGAACTGAGTCACTGGCTCTCCGATCATGGGGTTGTGGTGCGGTCCGAAAAACCGTACAGCGGCGGAACGCTGTACATTCTCGACCAGTGCCCGTTCTCATCGGCCCACAAGGACGGGGCCTTTGCGATCCAGTTCGGGAACGGCGCAGTCTTTGTCGGCTGCAAGCACACTTCCTGCGGTGGCGGTACCCAGCGATGGCAGGAACTCCGCGAGCAGTTTGAACCGGACCGGGTAGCGAAGCGGAAAGACTGGGAAAAGAAACAGAAGAGCTACCGGAAGGACCGGGCACAAGCCAAAGCAAAGATTGAAGATGCTTCTGGCCCGGTGCCGGTAAACCCGGATGCCAAGGCAACTGCTCTTGAAGTGCTGGAACATGGTGATCCCGTCTCTCTGATGCTCTCAGTATTTGCCAAGGAACATGTCGGCGATGAGATCCTCGCCCGCTGTATGCTCCTGTCGATGGCTTCACAGGCAGTGAAGAATTCAGAAGGGTTGCATGTGTCTGTGACCGGGGATTCCGGTAAGGGCAAGACCCACGCATTCAAGAAGATGATGCAGCAGGTCCCGGACCGGTATAAAGTGAATGGCACGGTGAGCAACAAGGCTCTTTACTATATGAAAGATCTCCGGCCCCGCACAGTACTGATGAGTGATGACACCGAGTTGTCGGACGGCATCCAGGAGATCCTGAAGTCTGCCACCTCAAACTTCAACGAGCCGATCACCCACACAACGGTTACAAAGGACCTGACCTCGCGGGTCTGCACGATTCCCGAGCGGTGCGTCTGGTGGCTCTCAAAGAAGGAAGGGACCGGTGACGATCAGGTGATGAACCGGATGCTGACCTGCTGGATTGATGAGTCCGCCGATCAGGATGCCCGCGTTCTCGCATCAAAGCAGGAGAAGGAGGGACAGGACCCTGACTCATTCACAGAAGAGTCTCCGGAGCTGGCAGTCTGTAAGGAGATCTGGGAGCACCTGCACGAGCAGATGATCTGGGTGATCATTCCCTTTTCAACACAGATCCGGTTCCAGACCATCAGCAACCGGCGCAATCCCGATATGCTCTACGATCTGATCAAGAGCCATGCGGCCCTCTTCTTCATGCAGCGCCAGCAGAAGACCGGGAGTGACGGGACGCTCTGCGTGTACGCGGATGAATCGGATTTCGCTGCGGCAACTGAAGTCTTCACGCTTCTCAATGGGACAGCAGGAGGACAGGAATCGAAGATGACAAAGAAAGAGTCGGACCTGCT
>JANYKQ010000012.1 GCA_025358115.1 Methanomicrobiales archaeon
CCGAGATATTTTTGATCGGGCTCTCATGACAAAAGATGCGGAGATGCATACGGTAAAAAAATTAAAGTGCCTCTCGATGTGATCACCCTGACCACTGAGGAATATCAGGATAAGAGATCCCTGATTACGGGAACGCTCAGGAAAGGGGTTGTTCTTCCCTAAACTCCTGATAGCAGGAGCTATTTTTTTAGAAAGGTTGCCGAGAGTGGCTGTGTGTTTGGACCGGGTGTGGGGGCTGTTCGTTCGGGGTGAGCATGATCAACATCGACCAAATTTCCGCGCAAGCGGTATGTGAGGAGCGTGCCAGAGCAGCCGACGACGACAAAGCGAAGCGACGAGCCGTGGGCGTACTGCATCTCAACAGGGCAACTCCGGGAAAGCAAGGGAGAGTCTGTGAGCGGAGCGAAATGGAGGAGAGCGAAGCGAGCCGAAGTGCAGCGGAGACGAACAGTCTCGACCGATATTCATGTCAGCAAAAAGGTCCTGGTGATAGGTATTATGTCAGACAGAAAACCCATATCCGGGTCAAAACCCTATTTTTCAGACCTCCCCGGAAAAAATGACCTCGCTAATGGCCCTTTGCAGGGCAGATCTCCCCTCAAACAGGCAAACCACCGGAAAAAACAAAACGCGCTTTAAAGGGCCTTGGCGCCCCTCGTTTTTCAAGTCCAATACAGCCGTATTTTGGTAAAAGGGACGAGATTAAGGCACTTATTCTCACACCCCAAAACCGGACGGCTTTACAAGAGGTTTCCGGACCGGGATCCGGCAATCGGAGCCCAATTTGGGCTTGTTTTTTCCCACTTAGACAACACCCCGATCTGACGGATATCGACCGACAAAAGTAACCAAAAAACGAAGAGCAAAAGGAGTGAATCAGGGATAAAATCTCACCCCCGGTTCACGGTCCGGACGAACCGATAACTCCAACCACCTGCTGCATCGAAACCGGGTCGAATACTTTAGCCAGCACGAGCCCGGCCATCACCACGAACACGGCCCAGGACACTTTCTTCACCTGCTCGTCCTTCCCGAACGCCTCGATCTCCAAATAGTTGGCAGATCTTCCCAAGGAGAAAAGTTACCAGAAATTCTTTGATGCTGCATCCGTTTTGGACTTCATTGCCATTCGGATCTGTCGGAACGGTATCGAAGAACGCGAACGCGTTCTTCTCCTTTGGATCCCGATGACCCACAGGAAAATGAGGCCGCTTTCCCCGATCAGGACATCGGAACTTATAAAACCACACTCGATCTATACCAGAACATTAAGTGAGTGATCTCCCTGTATCGTATTCTCTACGTCGACGACGAACCTTCACTTCTCGAAATAGGCAAACTCTTTTTGGAGAATAACCAGGGATTTTCCGTTGATTGTGTACAATCAGGCTTGGACGCTCTCGATAAGATTTCCGCTGGCCAGTATGACGCAATGGTGTCTGATTACCAGATGCCCGGTATTGACGGGATCACGCTGTTGAAAAAAGTGCGTGCCACAGATACATCGCTCCCGTTCATCCTGTTCACCGGCAGGGGCCGGGAGGAAGTAGTGATCGAAGCGCTCAACAACGGCGCTGATTTCTATCTCCAGAAAGGCGGGGAGCCGGTATCGCAGTTTACCGAACTGGCGCATAAAATCCGACAGGCCATTCAGCAAAGAAGGGCAGAAGCGAACATCCGCGACCATGAACGCCGGGAAGCAGATATCATCAACTTCCTGCCCGATGCCACGTTCGCAATCGATACCCAGGGGATTGTAATCGCCTGGAACCATGCCATGGAAGAGATGGCCGGGGTCCGGGCTTCAGAAATGCTCGGAAAGGGCAATTATGAGTATGCACTCCCCATCTACCACGAGCGCCGGCCCATTCTCATTGACCTTGTGCTTCAGGATAATCCGGCAATAGCAGCTGAATACCCGTCACTGAAACGGGACGGGCGGACGCTTATTGCGGAAAATACCAGCGCTGACCTTTACAATGGCAGGGGGGCTACGATATGGTTCACCGCAACTCCTCTGTACAACAGTAAAGGTACGATCGTAGGAGCAATCGAATCCATCCGGGATATCACCGGGCGCAAGCAGGTGGAGGATGACCTGAAAATGAGCAGGTTCCAGCTTGCGGAGGCAATGGATCTGGCCCGCCTGGTGAACTGGGAGCTGGATGTTACTGCGGGTATCTTTACCTTTGATGACCGGTTTTACGCCTTTTTTGGTACCACTGCGGTCGCTGAAGGGGGCACCCGGATGCCGGTGGAAGTTTATGCAAACAAATTTGTTCACCCGGACGATCGCCACATGGTTGTTGATGAAATACAGAACGCCATGCAAACCACTGACCCCGGTTACCGAGCACAGGTTGAACACCGGATAGTACGCAAAGACGGGGGGATGCGGTATATTGTCGTGCGTATCGGGATCACGAAGGATCCGGAAGGCAGGACGATCAAGATCCATGGTGCACACCAGGATATCACTGAGCGCAGGAACGCGGAAGAGGCGCTCAGGGAAAGCGAGGCGAGATACCGCAGGCTCATTGAGACCGCCAATGAAGGGGTATGGGTTGTTGACCGGGATCTGAACACGAGTTTTGTCAACCAGCGCTTTGCCGATATGCTCGGGTACTCCCGCGGGGAGATGGCCGGACATAATCTGCTGGATTATGTTATCAGCGAGGACAGGGCAATCATGAAATCCCAGTTTGTTGCCCGCAGGAACGGGATGAAAAGTTGTTATGAATGTAAACTCCTGCACAAGGACGGGAGAACCGTCTGGACCATGATCTCAGGGTCACCCCTCCTTGATGATACCGGTTCTTTCCAGGGGTCATTCGGCATGATCACAGACATCTCCGAGCATAAACGGGCGGAGACCGCGCTCAGGGAGAGCGAGGAGCGGTATCGGGAGTTTTTTACCGTTTCCCGGGACAGCGTATTCATCACGTCACCCGAAGGGAGATGGATCGATTTCAATGATGCGCTCATGGTGATGTTCGGGTATGAAAGCCGGGAGGAGATGGCTGAAGTACCTGTTGGCTCGATCTATGCAAATCCGGAAGACCGGACCCGGTTCCTCGCTCTTGTTGAAAAGGACGGGTATGTGAAAGAATATCCCGTGCAGTTAAAGAAAAAAGACGGGACGATTATCGATACCCTCATCACCGCGGTGCCGGTCCGGAATCCCGATGGCTCCCTCAGGGCATTTATTGGTACAATCCGGGATGTAACCGAGGTGAAGCGGATTGCTGAGGATGCGAAACGATCCCACGAAGAACTGGCTGCCTCGTTCGAACAGATAACAGCAACGGAAGAGGAACTGCGACAAACCCTGGATCAACTCACCCTGCAGGAGCGGGAACTGCGCGAGAGCGAAGAGAGCTACCGTACGGTCTTTGAAAATACCGGCGCCGCTACCGTTGTCCTTGAAGAGAACAGTATTATCAGCCTTGCCAATGCGGAGTTCATAAAACTGAGCGGTATTTCCCGGGACGCGATCGAGGGAAAGAAGTCCTGGACTGAGTTTGTTGTCAAAGAAGACCTGGACCGGATGCTTGCCCAGCACCGGCTGCGCCGGCAGGACAATGAGAGCGCCCTCCGCCATTATGAGTTCCGGTTTGTCACCGGATCCGGGGATCTCCACGATATCTGGCTCACCGTTGGCGTCATTCCGGAGACAAAGAAGAGCATCGCTTCCCTGCTGGACATCACGGAATTAAAACGAGCTGAAGAGAAGGCGAGAAAAGCCCATGAGGATCTTGAGACTGCATACGAGGAACTGACTGCAACCGAAGAGGAAATGCGCCAGAATCTGGACGAACTTGCCACCATCCAGCGTCTCTTGAGCGCGAGCGAGGAAAATTACCGCACGGTCTTTGAGAATACCGGCAATGCGACCATTGTCCTTGAAGAGAACGGGATCATCAGTCTCGCCAATGAAGAGTTCGCACATCTCAGCGGCTTTTCCAAAGACGAGATCGAGAGGAAGAAGAGCTGGACCTGGTTTGTATTCAACGAGGACCTGGAACTGATGCTTGCCCGGAACCGTCAGCGTTTGCAGGATGCAAAGAAAGCGCTTACTCATTATGAGTTCCGGTTTGTCACCAGAGCCGGGGATCTCCGTGACATCTGGCTTACGATTGGGGTAATTACGGGAACAACGAGGAGCGTTGCTTCCCTGATGGACATAACCGATCGGAAGCGGGCGGAGGCAGCGCTGCGGGAGAGCGAGGAGAAATTCCGCACGGTGGCCGATTTCACCATTGACTGGGAATACTGGATTGCTCCTGACGGGAATTATATCTACATCTCCCCCTCCTGCGAACGGGTCACCGGTTACCGGCCGGAAGAGTTCACGCGCAACCCGGATCTCCTGATTACCCTCATTCATCCGGATGACCGGGCCCGCGTTGTGGATCATCTTGCGCATAAGGAGATCAATATCGGGGAACACGATCTCCTTGAATTCAGGATTATTTCCCGGAGCGGGGAGGAACGCTGGATAAGTCACAAATGCCTGTCGGTATTTGGCCGGAACAACGAATACCTGGGGAACCGGGGCAGTAACCGGGACATCACCAAGCGCAGGAAAGCGGAGGAAGCGCTTGCGGAGAGCAGGCGCCAGCTGGATGCAATGGCCACCAATGTTCCCGGAATAGTATACCGTTTCTGCGTGAATCCTGACGGGACAACCGGGTTTGATTATATCAGCGGGCGCAGCCGGCAGATCCTGGGTATTGAGAATGACCCGGCCACGTTTTTTGACAAGGTCACTGAGGGGATCGTCCCGGAAAACCGGGACCGGTTTATCAGCTCAGTCCGACACACCATCAGCGCAAAAACACCTTGGGAATTCGAGAGCCCGTATGTCAGGCCATCCGGTGAGACGATCTGGCTGAGTGCGGCATCCAGCCCGCTTATGGAAAACGGCAGGCTTGTTTTCGACGGAGTAATTTTTGACATCACCGACCGGAAACGTGCTGAACAGGAACTCCGGGATGCAGCACTCAACTGGCAGACCACGTTCGACTCAACACAGGACGCCATCTGCCTTTTCGACGCGGACCAGCGGATAATCCGGTGTAATAAAACCATGCAGGAGATCCTTGGTGCAACACATGCGGAGGATCTCATCGGGCGGCCCTGCTGGGAAGTAGTGCATGGTACAGCGGGCCCCCTCCCCGGCTGCCCGCATTTCCTGATGCAGAAGTCGCTCCGTCGGGAGACTCTGGAACTGGAAATGGGTGACCGCTGGTATATTGTGGTTACGGATCCGATCCTGGATGAGAGACAAAACCTTGTCGGGGCAGTTCACAGCATGCGGGATATCACCGAACGGAGACATGCCGAGAAGGCACTTCTCCGGGCAAACCGCAAACTTGCACTCCTCTCCGGTATCACCCGGCACGATATCACCAACCAGCTCATGATCCTGAAAGGGTTTACCGAGTTGTTACACGGGAAAGTGACCGATCCTTCCCTTGAATACGAGTTCTCCCGTATCATAAACGCAAGCACCCTTATCTCAGCCATGATCCGGTTCACGAAAGAATATGAGGAGATCGGGGTCAAGGCGCCGGTCTGGCAGGATTGCCGGGCGCTCATTGACACTGCGGCAAAAGAAGCCCTGCCCGGAACAATCGGGATGATAAACGATCTTCCTGCCGGTGCAGAAGTATTCGCCGATCCGCTGATTGTCAAGGTCTGGTACAACCTGATGGACAATGCAGTGCGGTACGGCGGGAAGATCACGACAATACGGTTCTCGGTCCAGGAACGTAACCGCGATCATATCATGGTATGCGAAGATGATGGCGATGGCGTGCCGGTCCATGAGAAGGAAAAGATCTTCGAACGGGGTTTTGGCAAGAATACCGGGCTTGGCCTGACGCTCGCCCGGGAGATTCTGGATATTACCAGTATCACCATCAGCGAAACGGGTGAACCGGGGAAGGGCGCCCGGTTCGAGATAGTGGTGCCGAAAGGAGCGTACCGGGTTGCAGGCCATTTGTCCTGAAAAATTGGGAAGGGGATACCTTCCATCCTTGAACGTTACATCCCCATTCCGGTGATAACGTTCAGAACCTGCTGGGCCGCGACAGGGTCCAGCACATGGGCGAGCACAATACCGGCCACCGCGACGAACACGCTCCAGAAAATCTTCCGGACAAGCTCGTTCTTCCCGAATGCCTCAATCACGGCATCTGTGTCCGCCTTCATCGCCCGTTGGATCAGTTTCGGCAGGAACACGAACAACGGCAGGAACAGGATCGCGGCTCCAATGAACGCGAGGCTCATGTCGGTCCGCCCAGCCAGGAATATTCCTGTCGGGACCGCAAACACCCCGGCCAGGATCGCAGCCATCGCAACCTCCCCGAACCAGAAGTAATGTTTTTTCTGCGTGTAGTTCGCTCGCTCCGCATCAGTCAGCGCAGAAAAATCAAAGATGCCAAACGTGTTCAGCATCCCGTACCAAATCACGTGCGTCTCCTCCGGGTCCGCAACGAGACCAAGGAACAACACCGCGACCGGTACAATAAGAAACAGAAGGGGAAGATGGGCCAGAACCAGGACAATCCCGAGCAGGACTCCGGTCCCGCAGATGGCGGCCCGGGTCTGCACCTCATTCTCGAACATCGGAAATCTCCGCAATCCGGATCTCAAACACCGGGCTCGTGCATCCGCCATTCTCCGGGCTGAAATCCCGGACCCGGCCCATCTGGGCAAACTTGCGGCGACCGGTCCGGATCTGGACCGTGTGGGTACCGGGCGCTCGCGGGTAAACCCGGCGGCCATCGGTATCATGCATCTCCTCATAGGGGGGAATGTCGAACCAGTCCGGCCAGATCCGGACGCCTCGCGGAATATCCGTTCCCCTGCACAAATCCTGCAACCGCATGGGTGCGAGGTTGTCGTAAATCACATCAATAATCAGATTCTCATCGCTCTGCTCCGGATGCAGGTCCAGTTCATAGAAGATGGGGTTGCGCCGCACTTCGTCCCGGGTAAGCGGCTTATCCACGGTGAGCAGTTCGAGCCCTCCGAATTTGCCCCGGTACAGACCGGTCACGGTTGCGACCGGCTGTGTTCTCATTTCAGTTTCCATGATAGTTCTCCTTGTGTCGTTCGTGTTCGCTCCGGAGTTTCTT
>JANYKQ010000038.1 GCA_025358115.1 Methanomicrobiales archaeon
TATAATGTCGGCTATGGCTTCCGGATTTGTTCTGCATAAGTCCAGAATCTCTTCGCGGTTGACTGCCATCTATGTTTATTGAAGAACTCTTTGTATTTTGATCTGCCGGTTTGTTTGTCAGAACATATCTGAATAGTTACCTTTTTTTTATCGGAATCATATTCATTGAGTGTGATTCACATAATCCTGACCATAACTTATAATGATGTAAAAGCAGATTTCTTGAGATAAAGCCGGTGAATTCCCGTGAAAAAATTCTCTTTTATTGCACATATGCCAGACACCCCCGGATCTCTGCACCGTGCAGCCGAGATTATCAAGCACTATGATGGAAATATAAACCGCATCCAGTTTGATCGCCGCATTGATCCCGGAACTGTTTTTTACGAAGTGACGGCATCGGAAGAATCCTATATCCGGATAACCCGGGATCTCGAGAGTATCGGGTATCTCCAGAGCTCGATAAAACCATTGAGTTTTTTAAAATTTTATGTATACCTTCCTCACCGGCCCGGTGCATTGTATGAATTCTTAGGATTAACCACATTGGCTGATGCAAATATTTCATTTCTTGATTTCGATGACAGGGGCCTGCATCCAGATCGTCTGAAAGTGAGCCTGAATCTCGAGCAGGGTGCAATTGTAGAACAACTGCTTGAGAAACTCAAATCATTATACCGCCTGGAGATCATCGAGTATGATACTACAGGTGCGCAACTGGATGATACCGTTTTTTATGTACGGTATGCCCAGGCCGTCCGGGAATTGATTGGAGAATCGGAGGATCAGTTCATTCTTTCGTTTCTTGCCGATACCAATCATATGGCACAGGAACTCATGGACCGCGGGGGCGATCCCAAAAAAGCATTTGAAAGTGTGCTCGCTTCGGGTCAGACAATGAAAGCGACTTCCGGGGAAAATTTCTACGCGGATGTCCAGAAATTTCCGGTTGACGACCATACGACCCTGTTCTGTTTCCAGTTACCCTGTGGCGGAAATATATTTCTGATAAATTCCCGGGATAACCTGCTGATGATAGATACCGGATACGGGATTTATCATAAGGACGTAATGGCGATGTTTTCCCGGTATGGCATGGGGGACATTAAAAAGATCAGCCGGATTGTAGTAACCCATGCCGATGCAGATCACTGCGGGGCTGCCGGGTTCTTCACTGCTCCGGTACTCATGCACAGAAGTACGCTTGAGATCATCAGGACGAATAACCGGGCTTATGGTTCACGAAGCGATCATGCATCGCTCGATGAATTATACACAAAGATGATCAACCTGTTTTCGAAATTCAATACCCCCAATACGGTAGAATGCCTGTCTGGTCCGGAAGGAAAAATGCAGGGAATATTTCCGGTGATAGGATCTGTCTCAATCGGGGATGTTGAGCTGGAAATTCTGGATGGTTTTAACGGACATACGGCCGGCCAGGTATTTCTGTATTCGCGTAATCATGGGTTGATGTTTGCTGCTGACAGCGTGATCAATTTTGCAAGCCTTTCGCAGGAACGGGCAGATTACAGTTCACTGGCAGCATTTCTCGTGACTTCGGTAAACGTTGATAGTGGCAGCGCGAAGAAAGAACGTATCGGTCTTCTTGACCTGGCCCGGGAAACCGATGTTCACCTTGCCTCTTCCGGCCGGAGATGCCTTATCTGCGGGGGTCATGGGGCTGTATCAGTACTTGATGGAACAAAGCTCGTTGCGTCTGGCGAGATCGAGCGCTTTACGCATTAAATAAATCAGTTCAGTTGACACGCGTATCTGCTTTTTTATTTCGGAAATGCATTTTTCCAAGTGCCATGAATAGGGTCCATCCCGTGATTCAGAAATGGGATCTGAAATACCGGAGCAATCCCGGATTTGTATTGACCTTTGATTCAGTACAATTGCTGAACGAAACCGGAAATGCAGGGAACTGAAATCTGCTGCGAAATTCTCATCTACTATGCAATAGCATTTTTTAGTGGAAGAAATATGGAGAGACACAGGGTTCAGGAAATGATGCGGCTGATGGCATCGAAAATCCGTTCAATAGCCGATACCATATCAGATGATGATGTTGGAATGTTCATTACTGAACTTCTGAATGCAAAGCGCATTTATGTGATTGGAGCAGGACGTTCGGGCCTTGTGGCAAAAGCTTTTGCCATGCGTCTCATGCACCTTGGATTTCACGCATATGTTGTCGGAGAGACTATAACCCCTGCCCTTAAAAACGGTGATCTGATGGTCATCTTCTCGGGTTCAGGCCGGACTAAAACGGTTGCAGATCTCGCAGAAACCGCAAAAGAAATCGGGGGCAGGATCTGCCTGATCTCATCGAATGCAGATTCCCGTATCGGTAAGATTTCTGATTGTATTGTAATAATCGAACAACACCGGGATTCAGTGGATGATGATGCAGTTGAGTTTGAGATCCGGCAGATGATGGGGGAGCACAAATCGTTTGCCCCGTTGGGAACCCTTTTTGAGACCGTCTCCATGATCTTTGCTGATGCAGTAGTCTCACGGTTAATGGAGATCACCCGGACGGATGAGAGTGCGCTCAAGAACCGCCATACAAATATCGAATAGGAGATGATGATGAGTTTGAAATTTGCAGACCGGGTAAAAGATATCGAGATCTCGGGTATCCGGCGTTTGTTCGAAGCCGCAGGTTCTGATTCCATCAACCTTGGGCTCGGGCAACCCGATTTTGATACACCCCAGCACATCAAGGATGCAGCAATACGGGCAATACAGGAAGGAAAGACCGGGTATACCGGCAACAATGGAATCCCGGAACTCCGCCGTGCAATCAGTGCAAAATTCAAAACGGAGAACCAGCTCTCCTATACCCCGGAACAGGTCATTGTCACGGCCGGTGCCAGTGAAGCGCTTCATATTGTCATGCAGGCCATGGCCGGCAAAGGTGACCGGGTGCTCTGCCCGGATCCAGGATTTGTCTCCTATGCATCCCTTGCAATCCTGGCCGGGGCAACACCGGTCAGTGTCCCGCTTACGAGTGATTTGCACATTGATGTTGAGCGGGCAAAGGAACTGATGGATGGGGCAAAACTCTTTGTAATCAATTCCCCGGGCAATCCTACCGGGGCAGTTGAGAGCAAGGAGTCCATCAGGGCGCTTGTCGAATATGCTGATGATGCAGGAGTCACTATCATCTCGGATGAGGTGTATGAGCATTTCATTTACGGCAAGACGCACTGGAGTGCCGGCCAGTTCGGGGAGAATGTGGTCACGGTCAATGCGACCAGCAAGACCTATGCGATGACCGGCTGGCGTCTCGGTTATCTTGCAGCTTCTCCCGAGATCATCAGTCAGTGCATCAAGGTGCACCAGTACTGCCTGGCCTGTGCCACATCCATCTCGCAGTATGCAGCTGTGGCTGCATACGAAGGCGACCAGCATCCTGTTTCGGTGATGCGGGATGAATACCGGGCACGGCGCGATCTCTTCTGCAAAGGACTGTCTGCGCTTGGGCTGGACTTACCGCTTCCTGAAGGTGCATTTTATGCATTTGTTCCGATGCCACCCGCGCTTACCCAGAAAATTATCGATGCCGGCGTTGTTATCGTCCCCGGTTCTGCGTTTGGCGTTAATAGGCCGGAATATGCCCGCATGAGTTATGCTACTTCCCGGGAAAACCTGGAGCGTGCTCTTGATAGGATCAAAAAGATAACAGGTGAATAACATGGTCAAAGAACTCTTACGCAAATTATCCAATGCCCACGGTGTTTCGGGCAGTGAAGGCAATGTTTATGCGCTCATCAAGAAAGAGCTGAAGGGGCACGTCGATGAGATCCGCGAAGACTCGATGGGCAACCTGATTGCAGTCAAGCACGGGAATAAGTTCAAGGTCATGCTGGCTGCCCACATGGACGAGATCGGGCTCATGGTGAAGTATGTTGAGGAGAAAGGTTTCATCCGGTTCGTTGCTCTTGGCGGCTGGTACGGACCTACACTTTACAACCAGCGTGTCATCCTTCACGGGGCAAACGGTCCGGTTGTCGGTGTCATTGGAGGTAAACCCCCGCACATGATGGACGATGAGGAGCGCAAGAAGGGTGTCAAAGTCGATGATCTCTTCATCGATATCGGTGCAACCAATCCCGATGAGGTGGATTATCTTGGGGTAGAAATTGGTACTCCCGTGACTATCGACCGGGAATTCTGCGAGCTTGCCAACTCCCGGGTTACCGGAAAGGCCTTTGATAACCGGGCCGGTGTTGCGATGCTTATCAAAACATTAAAAGAGACTGACTCCCCGCTTACGATCTTTGGTGTCTTTACCGTCCAGGAAGAAGTAGGCCTGAAAGGCGCACGCACCAGTGCATATGCACTCGATCCTGACTGTGCAATTGCAACCGATGTCACTATTCCCGGAGATCACCCCGGTATTGAGATGAAAGATGCTCCTGTTCTAATGGGCAAGGGTCCGGTCATCACCATTGTTGACAGCAGCGGAAGGGGACTTATCGCCAACCGCAAGGTAGTCAAGTGGCTCAAGGAAGCAGCGGATTCAAATTCAATTCCTGTGCAGATGGAAGTAGGCAGTGGTGGAACCACGGATGCAACCGCCATCCACCTGACAAAGGGTGGTATCCCGAGCACCACGATGAGCATTCCCTCCCGGTATATCCATTCACCGGTGGAAGTGCTTGACTGCAGCGATATTGAGGCCGGTGTGAAAATACTGGTAGCAGCGCTTAAGAAAAAGCCGGTGCTGTAATTTTAGATCATTCTTTTTTCCTTGAAAAGTCGCAATTCTCGCGCAAAAGATGAGAAAAACAAAAAGATACGCCTCGGCCGGGACTTGAACCCGGGTCAAAAGCTCCGGAGGCTTCTAGGATGTCCGCTACCCTACCGAGGCCGTTAATCACCGTACTCATATACACTGCAGTTGTTCAACATCCGGTTCGTATTTTGCTTATTAGTAAAACACGACCAATGATAATAATGAATTCTGCACTTTGTGTGCTATGATTCACGGTTCCATATTAACAATACCTCATAGGATATTAAAG
This sequence comes from Methanomicrobiales archaeon, assembly GCA_025358115.1. Taxonomy (GTDB): domain Archaea; phylum Halobacteriota; class Methanomicrobia; order Methanomicrobiales; family Methanospirillaceae; genus Methanoregula. Next base: position 5,040 of record JANYKQ010000038.1, read on the forward strand.
CTCTCGGAAGGAATGAAAAAAGTGCGATATTTCACGATAAAAAAGCAAAATCGTAACCGGTAAATCACGTCAGATACAGATCTTACGACACGGGGATCTGACGGGTTCTCCCCTTTCTATTTCCCCCGAATTCCGCGGTAATATTCTTCAAAGAAAGCAGAAACGAATTTTTAGGTAGTTAATAGGATAAAATCATAGGGAATATGCTAAATATTATGGAATAAAAATATAGGATAAATCATTGTAAAAAAATCGATAATTCAGTAAATCCCCAGATATTCATTGATTCCATGACCCGGCTCTCGTGCATAAAAAAAATCAGTTGGATTCTTGTCCTGGTTCTTTCTCTTTCATTTACTTATACAGTTTCAGCAGTTCCCGGAACAAATTCTGTAACTGTGGTGGTAACCGATGCGCGAACAAAAGAAAATCTGAATGACGCAATGGTGTATTTTGATGGTGGATATCGAGGGGTTACTACTTCTTCCAATGGTGCCGGGACGCTTTTGATCAATGATGTCAGTTCCGGAACGCATACTGTGCGGGTAACCCGGTCCGATTTCAAAGAAGTCACAAAAAAAATTATTTATCCTGCAGAAACGAAAGTGGAAATATTCATATCAAAAGGATCGTTGGTTTCCTTGAATCCAGATGGCCCAAAATCTCAGGCAATTAATGTTATTTTTTATCCCTCATCGACATCATACAGTTGTGCAAATCATGGGAAAATCTCAAATCCGCTTTATCTCACTAATGAGACACGGTTCAGGGATGATGTAACGAAACTAATCAGTCACACTTACCTGAATCTTGACAAGGCAAGTTCCCGGTCGAATTCCCTTCCTGCCAACTATAAGGATCATTTTAATTTCTATTATTATTATGATCCATCAGCGCCGGCCGATGCTTTTTCCGGATGCGCCGGAACTGTTCCGGAAAAATACTGGAATGATGTCTCATTCAGTGATGTCACGGTAATTCTTTACCCTACATATAGCGGGATTTATGCAGATTCATCCTGCCAGCCGACCGGATGCACCCAGGATTTTGGACCGGGACGCATGGAAATGAAGGCCCCAGCTGATCAGGAGATGATATTTACCCATGAAACCGGGCATGCGGTTTTTGGCCTGGTCGATACCTATTGTGGTACAACCTATTATTTCCAGAATGATCCCAATCCGAATGTCTGGTCATCGCTTGAATCATGTAAATCTGATGCCAGGGCCAACAATCGTGATCCCGCACAATGCCGTCAGATTAAGAAAACGGGTTCCTCATCATCCACCTGTATCAAGGATTTCTGGGACTGGGATCCTCAGCCCGATATTATGGCCGGCACGTACGGGGGAAAATTTGGTGACGCAGCTTTGAAGCGAATCAACTACGTCATATCAAAATCCGGAGCTGAATAACCATGAGATGGATCGAGATTTGTTGTCTGGCAATTATTCTGGCAGGTATTTTCTGTTCACCTGTTGCAGGTTTGCAACCCATTCCCGATTATGAAAAAAATCTCCAGATCCATCTGAATTATCAGGACGGCAAATACTCCGTATCCGGCATGGAATTCAAATATGGCAGGGCCCCCAATCTCAATCTGAAAAGTGGCAACCTGAAAGGAACGATCCTGGGTAATAATGGAAAGGAATTAAAATCGTTCTCTTTCCAGGAGCCGGGTATTGCCTATGGAGATATATTGGGATCTTCTGACGGAAGTAATCTTATCGGATATACGGAGCGACCTGCTTCCGGGGAAATGATTATCACTCTCCCGTATCTGACGGATATGCAAAAGTTCAGCTTGTCTGACTCTCAGGGTGGATCACTTCTTGCCTCGGCAGATTTGAACCCTCCTATTTCCGTATTCTGTGCGGATTATTCCAATGATCCGGACTGCCTGGCGCGCATGGTTCCTGCAAAATCAACCGTCCCGGATTCCAGCCTGCCCTTTATGCTTGCCACGGTCTTCTCCGCGTCTGTGATTATTGCAGCAGGTCTGGCAATCATGACTATCCGGCGAAGAGCTGCCCCGCAGATGCCGGACAAGAAGACAATCCTCATTGCAGATGATGATCCGGAAATTGTTGATCTGATTCATCTGCTCCTTGATAAAAAAGGGTATACAACCATCAAGGCATACAGTGGCAAGGAATGCCTTGATAGCGTCCGTAAACAGATTCCTGACCTGATACTTCTGGATGTGCGCATGGGACCCATGGATGGATGGCAGACCCTTGAACAGATCAAGAAAAATCCTGATACTGCATCAACACCCGTGCTGATGCTTACCGGTAAAAGACTTTCCGCATCAGAAGCGAGGCAGTACAAGATCCTGATGGATGATTATATCATGAAACCCTTCCAGCCGGCAGAACTCTACGCGGCAATCGATCATATTCTTACCCGGAAACAGAAACTCAAAGAGTCCCTGGCTCTGGTCAAACAGGCAGGTGTTGACAAGGAGATGTTCTGTGAATTCGCCAAACTCACCCATCGTATCTCTGTAGACCGCAAAATTATGGATATCCTTCATGATCCACGGGCTGTACCCAAAATGGCTGATCTTGATACCCTTGATGATATGTCGGTCATCGATTATATTTCGGTAAAAACCCGGGATCATGAGAAACGTGCCCAGCAACTCAGGCAGGAAATTGATTCTGCATTCAGGTCGAAAGGGTTTCCGGAACTCAGCTGGTGAATGGATATTACAATAACGTCATCCTGACTGAATAAACCGGAGAAAAATGGTCGCTCCGGTTCAGGTAAAAAATGTCTGCGGGATATAACCGCGCTTTGAAAACTGCCATATCACGCGACATAAATACTACAACAGACTACGTAAACGGATATATATGGAGCGCCATCCCTACGACACCTTTATAGATGCATTCGTTCTGACGAAAATTCCCGCTGATCTTCTTGCATGTGTATTATGGCTCGCTGGCGCTCTTCTCACCATCTACATCCCGTACCTGAATGAATCGTTCCTGCGGGTTTTATTTGGTGTACCTCTTGTACTGTTTATTCCCGGGTATGCCCTTATCGCGGCTCTCTTTCCTTCAGCGCGGGATATTGATGGAATCGAACGGGTTGCATTATCGTTTGGACTCTCCATTGCGATTGTCCCTCTCACCGGTCTGGCACTGAATTATACCCCCTGGGGGATCCGGCTTGACCCCATTGTAATCTGTTTAAGTCTCCTTACTATCGGATTGTGTGTTATTGCCCAGTACCGGCGGACTCAGATCCCGGCCGATGAGCGTTTTTTCGTCCCTTTCCAGGAAATCCGACAGTCTGTAACCAGTGAATTCTTCAAAAAAACCGGTACATCCCGAACTGACCGGATACTTTCCATTATCCTGCTCATCGCCATTATTGCAGCCGTGATGACAACGGTCTATGTTATTGTTGTTCCAAAAGAGGGTGAAAAGTTTACAGAATTTTTTATCCTTGGTGAAAAACAGAAAGCAGCGGATTATCCTACGCAGCTGGTAACCGGCACGAACAGTTCCCTGTATATCGGGATCGGTAACCATGAATATCGCATGATAAACTATACTGTTGAAACCTATGTTCTGAACATGAGTTTCGATCAAAATACCAACACCACCTCTCTTGAAGCAATGGATCTTCTCGACCGGTTTACGGTATCGGTTCCGCATAACCAGACGATTATCAATCCGTATTTCTTTATTCCCCCATCGACAAAATACAACCGGGTTGATTTTCTCCTGTTCAATGAGACCGTCCCGGGTAACCGCATTACCGGCATGGACCGGATCAACCGGAGTTATCGTGACCTGCATCTCTGGGTCAGTGTCCGGTCGCCAAAATAATCCTTATTATTAACTGGATTTTTTAATAAACCGGAATCATAAGGAATTGCCCCTGTGAAGAATAAAAACAATCAGAATTTCTCTTTTTTCAGATGTGTCTACGAAAATACCTTCAATCTGTTGTGAGTAAGCAGGAATCTTTTCCCGTGAAAAGTTAATCAGTTCTCTCAGCACTCCATGTGGACCTTTTTAGGTTCAGGTTTTCCGGTCGGTTTGAATTACGCTCGCCGTCACTGATATTATAATAATCCAATGATGGAAACGATCCTTCCGGAATCGTGATTCAATCATTGAGTGTTTAAAAAAAGGGTTTATGCAGGAAGTATTGAAAAGACTGCATTTACGGTAGATTTTTTCGGGTCGGGAGCACAGCGTTCTATCCGGATGATGTTTCCGGTTCCTTCTGCGAAAACTGTTGCAAAAAGGCTGCAGATTGGGCATGGGTTTGCGGTACAGCACCGAAGAGACTCCAAAGTCATTGCTCTGCATCCGCTGATGAGCCGGTATTCTTCCATTTTCACGGTTAGAATATCTCCTTCTTGGGTTGAGTGAACCTGGTCTGCCAGTTCGAGCACTTCTACGCCCAGTTCACGGATAAGTCCATGCAGTGCAACCATATCAGAGGGGATTGAAAGCTGTTCTTTTTCACGCAGCAGTTGAATAAGGGGAGCACAGGCGGGTTCCATCAGGAGACCGGCAGCATCCTTTTCCATGACAAACGAATCCATGGGTAGCGGAGCCCCATTATAGTCTGCAACCGGCAGGAACAGCATTGTACGGGTCCTGCCATCCCTTCCTTTTGGTACAATACTTGCATTTCCCTGGATGCCCAGGTCCGCACACACCCGGGAAAGATTGATACTGTTCTGGACGGGAAGAAGGCTCAGGTACCGGAGATCCAGGGGATCGCTGCCGGACAGAGTTGCAAAGAAGATACCCGTCAGCAGGCATACAAGACCTGATACTACCAGCGCGGCGCTCGTGAAATCACTGCGGTTGGCCAGTATTGCGGTGGCGACAAGGACACCTGCCATGATAATCAGGACAAGGGCTGCCCGGTAATGAGTATTCAATGAGAGGAATTTCATTGTTTAGGCTCCGGAATAATGTTTTCTGAACTGGTGCATACGCACGGTCTGAATTCCAAGAATAATGGCTGCCATACAACTGAAAATCAGGAGTGGCAACAGCACATGGTTTGATAGCTGGATGAGCAGGGCGATGAGGAATGAACTGCCACAGAATAACGCGAAGAACCTGAAATCCCTGTGGGATTCAAGTAATCCCAGTTCTCCGCACATCATCCCTGCAAGCATACAGACCGTAAATAATCCAGCCCAGATGTTCATGACGCTGCATGCTATCACCAGGGGTTGGCTTCCACACGTGAGATAGAACATGCGGTCATGCCAGGTGCGGGTGATCATCATGATGCCAAATACAAGGAAGAGGAGCAGGAAGTTGAGATACCCTGCCGGTGAACCTGAAAGCAGGGTGGCGATGATAACTCCGGCAACAAGTGCGATATAAAACTTGTATTCCTGCGAGAGATCATTCATGATCGTGCCTCACTTGTTTTTGCAGAATAATCCCGGAATACTGATTTTTCCGGGCGTGTGCCATCAATTATTCTGTTATGGACCCGGATTTGCAGGGATTGTAACTGCCTTACCACCTGAGGGATATGGCTGGTGTCCCCGTATCCGAGCGAGAAGAGGTATGCTTCGGTCATCACGAGCTGGGAGAGTGTTCTCGCCACCTGGCCGGAAAATGCAGGCACTCTCTGGTATTGCAGGATGCTGACATAGCGATCGTGCAGGTTTTCGAAAAATACCCGTGCCCGGGAATCCGTTGTTTGCTGGAGTACATATTCGCTCAGGCGGACCTTTGAACGGAGATCTGAACGATCCGCCATATGATAGAAATGGACCAGGCGCTCAGCAGGATGCATCCACTCCCGAAGTTCTGATATGCAGCGCGCGATATTTTTTTCCTCCCGGATCAGGTGAATAATGTTAGGGCCGGAGATCAGGAGAATCGATACGTACTGGTATGTTTGTATGGTATGTTTTGCCATGCCGGTCACTTCTGATATCATCCGGTTGAACTCTTTCTCCGGATAGGGAGCATCACACCAGGGAAGATCGACAATAACCAAGGGTGGGTGACTTACCAGTCCGGTAAACTTCCTGATAAAAAATTTATCGTATTTTGCAGATACTTTCCAGTCAACATGTTTGAGATCATCCCCGGCGGAATATTCCCGCAGTGAATGAACATCGCTGCCCGTCCAGACACTCACCTTACGGCTATCCTTGGTGCCATCCGATAACTCGGATGCCATTGAGGCGAATGATCCCGTTGGCAGGACAGACAGGGCGGGTTTGCGATCCCCTTCCCGCGTCAGCTGCACATTCTCTTCAAAAAAGAGATTCCGGATAGTTACCGATATACCGGAGAAATGATGTGTTCCATGGATAATGGGAATGATCCGGTAACTCCACTGGTGTGCCTGGGATGAGGGATCCGGTTTGGTCGTGACTGATGTCATGCCTTCGAGAAGGATTGTGTTGGCGGGTAACAGATCTGCGATCTGAACATGCATCCCCGGAGAACCCTGGAACGTAATATTTGTAGATACCTGTAATTCCGTTCCTTTCCTTACGGGATTCCGGTCCAGGGATCGCTGTATCTCCACTGATGCGATAATTTCCCGGAAATGATGATCAAAGATGAGGTATTGCCCAAGAATCCCCATGATAAGCGTACAGCCGGCCAGAAGGATTGCCATATCATCCAGGATGACCGCACAGGAAATGAGGAGGAGACTTATCAGGCTCAGTCCCTGGGTACATCGTCTCAGCAGCAAATCTCAGAGCACCTCGACTTTGGTGAGTATCTCTTCCATTACCTGACTCCGTGTAAGTCCTTCAATTTCTGCATCACGGGAAATAATTATGCGATGGGTAAGGGTTGCCCGCGAAATCTGCTTGATGTCATCGGGAATCACGTACGTACGGTTATTGAGGGCAGCCATAGTCTTACCTCCGCTGACAAGAGCTAATGAAGCGCGGGATGATCCTCCCAGCTCAATATCCGGGTGTGTCCGTGTAGCAATAACCAGGTCCCGGATATACTGGAGGACCGGCTCTTCAATGGTTACCTGGCGGACCACCTGAATATAATGTTTGATGAGCTGAGGGGTGAGAATCGGACTGAGTGTACGGGCGAAAGTATCCCACTGAAGATGACCAGAGTTTGCGCGCCGGATAATACTCAGTTCTTCTTCGGGGCTCAAATAGTCGGACCGTATGCTGAACATGAACCGGTCACGCTGTACCTCAATTAACGGGAATGTTCCTTCAAATTCGTGAGGATTTTGCGTGGCGATGACAAAAAACGGTGATTGCATCGGCAGGGTGATCCCATCGAGAGTGACCTGACGTTCACTCATCGACTCGATAAATGCACTCTGTGATTTCGGGTTGATACGGTTGATTTCATCGACGAGTAGGATATTGGTAAAGACCGGCCCCTTCCGCAGTACGAATTCTTTTTTATTGGTGTCATAGATCCGTACTCCAAGCATATCTGCAGGCTGGATATCGATTGCTCCCTGGATACGGTTGAAACTGCAACCCGTGATCAATGCTATGGATTTGGAAATGGTTGTTTTTGCCGTTCCGGGCACGCCTTCCATGAGGATGTGCCCCTCATTGAGAAGGGCTATGAGAATAAGATCGATGATATCCTGGTTTCCTACCACAAACTCATTCAGTTTTTCCTTGATTACTGCGGATAACCGTGAGATTTCATTGATCTCTTTTTGTAAATCCGATGCAGACAGCCGGGATAACTCGGAACTGTCTTTTTTTTGGGTAACCTGACTATCATGACCAGCGACAGGTTCCCAGAGAAGATCCGGGTCCGGAATATCTTTTTTACTTTCACGTGCAGACAGCCGGGTAATGTCGGCAATTTTTTTTTCCAGATTGTTGTGATTCATCCTGCCACCTATATCGTCTTCTTCTTCCATGCCCACGCAATGCCGAGCATCAGCAGGCATACTATGAAAATTTCAATAATAATTGTTGTTCTTATCACATGAAGTATTTCGCCCAAGCCACTGGTCTCTGCGGTACGGGAATTCATCTGGTCGATAAGGACCGGATTATCCCGGGTTACAATATTCCTGATAAGGATACGATTATTCCCGTTATCTTCCTGTAAATACATAGAATTGATGAAGATGCTTGGGTCAGAGAGGACGATAATCTGGCCGGATTCTCTGGTATCGATGGCCATGGCCGGAAATGTCCCCATATCCTCGGCCGCATTGAGCCGGTGATCCCCGTTGATATCAATCCAGCTCAGTACCTCGGTCAGCATGAGGGGTTTTCCTCCATCAAGCGCAGCAGGACGATTTAATGCTATATTTTCCGGAAGTATGAACTGGCTCTTTTCAGCAGTCCGGTATACTACGACCGAATAGGGATCCGAATATCTCCGGTCAAGACTTGACAGGTTCCCGGGAAGAATAGTAATCCGGCTGTCGATTCCGGTCAGGATCTCTTTGCCCGTACCAAAATCATCGGCAAGGAATATCGTGTTTCCCTCTTTAAGAAACGCAGTATATGCTGCGAGTTCTTTGGCTGTCGGATGATGCTGTGGAGCAATGATCAGGAGTGTGGAGTTGGGGGGATGTTTAGCAAGGTTTTTTGGATCCGTAATCTCTGTGGTACGGTGTCGGTCGAGATCGGAGAAAAATGAGGATGTGCCATTCCAGCCGGTATTGTATCGTGAGAATTCCATATTGTTGGCGGAGAGGTGCAGGAGAAGGATAAAAACCGCTGCAACAAGAATCGCTCCGGTGATCCATGATATCGCTTTAATGTTGTTCACCCCGTATCTGATCATCTGTTATTGAGAGTGCAGTCTCTAAGACCGCCTGTTCTTTTACTGATACCTGACCCCCGTAACGGATGCGTTCGTACGCCGAGACAAACCGGCCAAATGCCCCGCAATAGGATCTTCTCTTACAGTTCCGGGACATCTCCCGTGCTGTCAGGGATGTATGCCGGTTGATGTGGAGATCATGGGCAATACGCCCGGAAAGGTGCTGATAGGCAATCCGGGATGCGGCGCTCAGTCCCTGTTCCTTTAATATCCGGGTATAATAGGCAATAAGAGCTTCTTCTCGAGCTTCTTTTGAACTATCATCCTGATTTTCATGATTCGGCCCGGGGATTTCCAGGTCACTGCTGTTCTGCCGGAGTTCCGGGTCTTCTTTTATATTCCGGAATATATCTGACAATGGAGTTTTTCTCTGGGACATCCTTCGCAGGTAAAATACAGCGGCACCAATGAAAATAATACAGATGCCGAGAGCAGCAATGGCTGCCATCAGTTGTCCGTAATCAGTTTCAACCCCCTGGATTAGCGAGATATCCACAATACGTGGCTGGCTTTCAGAAGAATTGATGGGATATCCATCACCGGAAAAACCTGCTACCAGGGTATGTCGCCCGGGAGGAAGCGGTATCTCCCGCATATAAAATCCGTTTGTATCGGTTTTTGTGACTATGATGTGTGTCTGATCCCAGATAATCTGGACCGATGCAGACCTTACCGGATAATTTGCCAGGACAAAGCCGGTACAGTTGACCGTGCCATCCGGTGCTGGTTTGCTTAGGGAAAGATTGGTAACTGATTCAACAGGAACGGCGATAAGGGTCCGGTTCACCGAACGGGATGTAGGTGAACGTGCATAGACCGTATGGGTACCTGCGGTCATCCGATCAATGGGGACTTTGACATTATAGTACCCGAATGCATCCGTGACAGGAGTGGAAAACGGTACATCGTCAAGATAGAGAGTAATGGGTTTGCCATCAGCACGGAGTGTGGTGTTTCCGCTCAGTGTTAATGAAATTCCCATATATTCTATGATCTCCCGGTATTTGCCGGCCGCTGGCCTGACAAACAGGGAAATGCGATCCTCCCCGGGAATGAGAAGGGTATCAACAGAAAGCTGGGTTGTGGTATCCGGTTGTTCGATCTCTTTGACAATCTGTTCAACTTCTTTGAGGCTCTCCTGGTTTTTTGTTACATCAAGACCCAGTTTTGTACTGACCTCAACTACTTTTTCTGTTGCATTCCGGTAGCGTTCATTGAGCCCGTGCACTTTTTTACGCAACTCATTTCCCCGCAACCTGACGGTAGTGAGCATATCCTCGTTGTTTTGATCATGGTACTGGATCTCCATGGTTTGCAGGGAATCCAGGGTAACGGAGGTATTTAACAAAGAATCGAGAATTTCCTTCTGGAGAGCGGTATTTTTTTGAAGTTCCTGGATCTCACTCTCGTTCATATCCAGTTTTACCACCAGGTTTTTCATGGAACCCTGGTTTTTTCCAAACCGTTCAAGATCCCTGCGTGCCTGTTCAACATCATGGATCCGTATATTCAGCGAGACCGGGCCGGAAAAATCAATAAACTCCTGGAGCTGCGGATCGAGGTCGGTTGTGCTGTTGAGTGACTGCTCTTTCAACTGGTCGATATTTTCATGAAACGGTGAGGGAAAATTATCCCATTCGAGCGAATAGAGCAGGGGGCTGGAAGCCGTGTAGGCGAGCATCAGGAGTATACCCATGGTAAGGACCGTGAGAAGCACATAGCGAATTTTCGCATTCATCGGTATAATATCTCCAGAACTTTCCCGGTTACAATTCCCCCGAACAGGAGGATGCCTGCTGCAATGACATATTTGAGATATCTCAAATACGGGGGAAGAGAGAATCGCGTATCCATCAGTTCAACAATGACAAGGAGTCCTATCAGCCATAGTACAAAGAAGATTTCCAGGTCAATCCGATAGGCTAGGAGCATGAATATGCTGATAATCATAAGCCAGATCGCTATGACAATAACTGCAAGGTTCTTCTTCTTCATCTATTCCCATTAAACTTATGAAGTATGGCTATAGGTATTTTTTGCTCGGAAAATCTCTATTTTTCCATCGCAGTTCTTTTTTTGGGTTCAGAATATTGCATCCCCAAGAGAAAAAATAAAGAATATTCAGGAAGAATTCGTCAAAGTAAAAAAGACCATACCAAAAGTGATGTATAATCCAAAAAACAAAAATATATTCCATGGAAAAAATTCAGATTCAGTTTAAGGAGTCTGATTACAAGGTCTATTATGATTATTGCCTGAAATATTACCAGATTCATGATACGGTGAGAAAACAATCCATTCATGCATTCCTGGATCTTTTTGAAAAGAGCATAATCATTGTAGATTCGCAGGATATTGCGCAGGCCCGCCTTTTACTCACCCATAAATGCGATGACCTTAAAAAGGATAATAATCGCACCCGGGGGGAGGGTGATACAACAACCCTCCACCAGACCCGTATTTGTGAGGATCTCCTCACGTTTTGTGCAGACCTGGAAAAAATATACCGGTTGATTCAGAAACAGGGAATTGTTGCTGATTATCTGATGATACTCGGCACATTTTCCCGGGTTATGGACGAAGACCGGAGTTCGCATAATATCAGCAGGTATAATCTCAATGGGGAAGTGATCGAATCCCTGGCCCGCCCGCTTGCAGAAATTATCCGAATAAGGCTTGGTACTGACCGGCAGTGGCGTTCAGTTCTCCGTGAATTGTCAGTAATCGCGACCCGGTTCAACCAGCGGTCTGCCGGACTGAAATTTGACCTGGATATTATCCAGCTCGTTGCCCCCGCAGTGGTCTCTCATTTTAACAAGGATGTAGAAACCCGGGAGATACTCTCTGTACTGCCTTCCTATTTTGATGAAAGTGAACTTGATGAGTTCGAGGCATTCCTGAATCAGACTCCGGATCTGGTAAATGATGATCAGGATGCCGGGATAAACTGGGATACTATTAATGGGCCCCTGATGGTTGTTGCCCGTGCAGTTGCAACCCAACGGGACCAATGGTCCCTGGGCAGCTCAAAAATATCAGCCTCTGCGTCACTGGCTTTTTCGCATGACCTCACTCCGAAGGATGCTGCGGTATCTTCGTCTTCGCCATCTTCCGGTATGCCCCCGGCCGGAGTTAATAAAAAATTTGATATTACGGTAAGCCCGGGTTTAACTACCCAGGTAGAATCTTCTTTCAGGTCTTTTCCGGAATCAAATCCCGCACTGCCCAAAAATAAACGGATACAACCATTTATTCCGGTTATTATCGGGATTGCGGTGATAGTGTTATTCATTATCGGGACCCTGATAGTTTCCGGGAGCTGGAATATTATGGGTGCGGGAAATACAACCAATTCTACGAGCGTGGCCATCAAAAACACAACTGTTACATCAAAAGCCACAATCGCTGTACCAAAAGTCACAACCGCAAAACCGGTCTCTACCCCGGTTCCTGACACTACGGCCACAAAAATTGTAGTTACCCCGGCACTTTCACACGTCTATAGTTCTACCGATATCGGAAATCATCTTATTGAAATTGCCTTTGGTCCTGACAGCAGTGCCATTAAAAAACCAACGAAGGATCTTATTACGCTCTCCTTCTCAGGATCGTATACTCCGCAGGATGTGGACCTGTTGAACAATTTTATCAACCAGTTTAATAATTATTCATCCACCACAAAAATATCGGAGAATGTAAATTTCAACAGCCCGGGAGATGTCCCGCTTGCTTTTTTACCGGGGACTGCAATAAACCAGATTGAGATTAATTCGAAAACGTCCGTATCCAAAAACCCTGATAACGGAATCATTTTTTTCATTAAAAATGATGAAAAAACCTATGTAAATGCCGATTTGAAAGGGGATCAACGGGACCGGATTATTTTGCGCGCAATTCTTTATAATCTTGGATTCTACGGAGAAACGGTAAAATATACGGACAGTTTATTCTATTCCGGCACAAATACCGCCAGCGAACTGAGTGATATTGACCTGAAAGCATTGCAGTTGATGTACGGTAAGAAAATTGTCAATGGTATGACGAGAGCCAGTGTAAAAACCCTCATCCAGTGATATCCGGATGAATAATTCTCTTTTTATACTCTGTTGAAACATTTCCCAAAACTCACATCTGGTGTCCAGATTATGGCAAAGGTCATTATGGACGCTCAGTACTTCTCTAATTAACCCACACCTTATGGGATAAAACCATCCTGCCATCAGACATACATTCTCGCACCTCAATCCGGGGTCGAAACCGGCTTATTTTCCCCTCAGGGTCCGGTGGTGAACACAAAAATGGAACCATTTGGTCCACCACGGAAATTATCCCCGTAATTTGTGGCGAAAATTCAAAACCGGTCAAATTGCAGGGCATTAATTTTTTCCCTTTAGCAGTGTTTTGTAAGGGGTGTTTTTTTAGTTGACTTTGTATCATCCGGTACCCGAACGGGTCCCCGGAGGCCAATATGGGCCATAATCCGGATTGGGAATGTGCTGGAAAATTTGGGGTTATTGATCAATTCTGAAATTAGTGAACTTCTGAAGCTACTAAACTGAATGTTTCAGAGGTTTTTTTAAGCTCCCATAATAATTGACATCATTATTCATTTTTACCCGGACCTTTTGACTCGTACTAATCCTCACCTCACCATGCCAAATCTTTGTCATGATTCAGGAAAGCGTTTAAAATAATCTTCTGGCTTCAGATACAAATAATTATATACCAAAATGTGAGATAATGTAATTATACATTGTCGTGTCCAACTGTGGGCATTCAACAGGAGCTTAACATTATGGCGTTTACCAAAAAGAATGAAGAAGCAGTATCACCGGTCATTGGTGTGATCTTAATGGTCGCAATCACCGTGATCCTTGCAGCAGTTATTGCTGCATTCGTGTTCGGCATGGCAGGAAATATCAGCAAGACCAAAGTCGTTGCAGCAACTGCATCGAGAGTCGATACGAATACAATCAGGGTTACTTACCAGGGTGGACAGGATTCAGCAGGTCTGCAAACAATTACCTTTACCGTGAATGACACGGTTCCTGCGGGTGTATTAGGAAATCCAGGAACTACATTAGGAATTGGAAACAGCACGACACTTACAGCCGGAACAACAGGCGTTCCCGGTAAAAACCATGTTGTCGGTGTTGGATTATGGACTGACGGTACATCTCAGGTCGTTGTCGATCAAACCCTTTAATCCTTTTTTAATCTCGTTTGTAATATTCTAAAGTGTTTTTTACGCCACCGAACCTGCTTTTGAAAATGTTTTATGGCTGGAATGAAAAGGATCAACTGAACCACTGAAGATTGATCCGGGTTTACCAGCAATTATGCCTGTCACAACTTTTCCTGGAACCCTATAGCAAATCTTACTAAATATCCGGCTTTTTCAGAAAAGCAAAAGCACATACAGATTAACCTATTAAAAATTTTACACCTGCTGGATTTTAGGAACAGCAATGGTAAAAATAACTTGGGACTATACATAATAATATAACTGCAAATGATGAATTCAGAAATTACACATTGTTGTGTCCAACTGTGGGCATTTAACAGGAGCTTAACATTATGGCGTTTACCAAAAAGAATGAAGAAGCAGTATCACCGGTCATTGGTGTGATCTTAATGGTCGCAATCACGGTGATTCTGGCAGCGGTTATCGCTGCATTCGTGTTCGGCATGGCAGGAAATATCAGCAAGACCAAAGTTGTAGCAGCAACTGCATCGAGAGTTGATGCGAATACAATCAGGGTTACTTACATGGGTGGACAGGATTCAGCGGGCCTGCAAACAATTACCTTTACTGTGAATGACACCGTTGCTGCAGGTCAGCTAGGAAATCCAGGAACTACATTAGGAATTGGAAACAGCACGACACTTACAGCCGGAACAACAGGTGTTCCCGGTAAAAACCATGTTGTCGGTGTTGGATTATGGACTGACGGTACAAAGCAGGTCGTTGTCGATCAAACCCTCTAATCTTTTTTCACACTTATTAACTTGTGTTTCGAGCAGATATTGAAAATTATTCAATAGTTTTTTGGTACCCCGACATCATTACATGATGTTGAATATAAGCGATTTTTTTAGCTTTTTACAAAACCATTAAAAATCTATGCTGATTTAAAAAAAAGGAATAATGTTTTTACATTTTCATGTTCATTCCCTTTTATGAAAATGCTGTTGAATGAAGGGATAAGAATTCAGGATTACTCTGTAGTGGTAAATAAACAGCATTTCTATCATTGGCTACAAAAATTTCAGGCACAATAACGGTAAGAAATCCAACTTATAAGCCAAATAAATATATACTGCAATGTAAGATGCAATGTACTAGAGTGTCATGTTCCTTAGGTTGGACATTCAACAGGTGTAAGAAATTATGGTTTTTACCAAAAAGAATGATGAAGCAGTATCCCCGGTGATTGGTGTGATCTTAATGGTTGCTATCACGGTGATCCTCGCAGCGGTTATTGCAGCATTCGTGTTCGGCATGGCAGGAAATATCAGCAAGATTAAAGTTGTAGCTGCGACCGCACAGAGAGTTGATTCTGGTACAATCAGAATTATCTATCAGGGAGGACAGGATTCAGCAGGTCTTCAAACAATTGCCATCACGGTAAATGATACCTGTGTTGGGAATACGTTAGGAGTTGCAGGTACCACGTTATCTATTGGAAACAGTACGACAATTACCCAGTCCTCATGTACCGATAACCCCGGTAATAACCATGTGGTTGGTGTTGGAACATGGTCTGACGGTACTAATCAGGTTATTATCGACCAAACGGTTTAATGACTTTTTTATCATTTTCATTTCATCAAAAATTTGCTCTTGTAGAAAACCCAATCCTTATTGAATAAAATGCACAACAAAAGTAATTCTCTCATTTTTTGAAAATGCAATTAATGCCCGCCCCTTAGCTGATAAATCGCCAAGATGATACCAGTCAGCTCCGTCAAGCCTTTTGGGGACTATCAAGCGCGGCATGGCGGGAAACCCCCGCTGATTTTTCATCCTATCACCCTTTGATTACAAACCCATCTGGATCGCAGGGTTGACCAGTTTCAAAATTCAAAACCAGGATCCGCCTTACAATTTTTTAATCGAAGCCTGATTGAAAAACTTAAACCGGATCCCGGTTTGAAATTCTGAACCAGACTTTGATCTCATTTTTCAAATCAGGTTCTGATTGAAATTTTTTCACCGCGTCCGTCATCGCGTTTGAAAACGGTTACCGGATCAGCCGGACATTGATTTGAAATTCTCAATCGAATCGCGATTTGAAATCTCCGGGCAGACTTTGATTTAAAAATTTGAACCCGATCCCGATTGGAAAAAACAAATACCAAATATCCCTTCTGACGTAAATTAGCCGTGAAAATCAACCAGACCCTGATTGAAATCTTCAAACCGGATCGCGATTGCAAATTTCCAGGCAGACTTCGATTGCATTTTTTTCATCAAACCCTGATTGAAAATTTCTCACTACGTACACAATCGCGTTAGAAAATTGTTACCGGATCAATCAACCTTCGATTTCAAAATTTTATTCGGATCTTGATTTTATTTTTCAACCGAACCCTGCTCAAAAAATTTCGATCGCACCTTGCCATAAAAAAAACAATCACCCTTTGATTTTTGAATTTTCATTAGAAAACTCGGGCAAAAAAGTAAAAATGATGTAGCAATTTTGCGCGTTTATATAGAGGGCATAAACCGGTTTGAATTTATTTAAAGATCCGATCATGGTTTATCTCTTGCCGGGATTGCGGACGAGGATGTTTGGGAATACTGGAAATTTACCCAAACGAGAATAAAAGTCAGGTACCATTTGTATCCTCATGAGTGAATGAATGGTATTTCCCTGGAATAACTAATAAAAATATGCGAGGGAAGGGATTCGAACCCTTGAACTCCTGCAAGACTGGACCCTAAATCCAGCGCCTTTGACCTGGCTCGGCAACCCTCGCGTGCTTTTAACTATAGGAGTGAATTCGATAAAGAGATTGTGCGGTTTTTAGTGATCTGGATAAAAATTCAGTTACATATCGACCCGGGTCACTACACCATGGATCTTATCGGACGGAAGCTTGTAGAACTGCACAACGGAAGGTGATAGTCGTTTGATTGCTGCAAAGATACGCCAGACCGCATTGGTCGTAATGATATCTTCCATTCCATAGAAGATTGTCTTCTCATCAATCTCTGCTTCTTTTAAGATATTCCCGATATCCACGATCTCCATATAGCCCAGGTATATTTCAAAGATTGAAAATCCCCGGGTGATCTCCCGGGTGACGCCCCAGGTCACCCCGAATGGCTGTTCTGTCCGTATGATAGATATGATGATATTGTCGTCATAGACGATATTATTCGTAAACATAATCCGGGAAACATACTGGGGTAATTTCCGGAAATCCCGGGCGAAAAATAATGCTGTCCCCGAAATCCGGTTAACCGTCGGATAGATCGCATTGAATTTTGTCAGGAAATCATCGAGGGGAATCGGGGTCAACGCAGCACCGAGTTTCTTCTGGCCGTTTACATAGATCATAATGATACAGAACGGGATGAATGCGATCAACAGGGAAATGTACCCCCCATAGGGAATCTTGTGAAGGTTTGCGGCCAGGAATACAATCGTAATGAAAAGTATGGTAACTGCGATCAGGGACTTTACAATCTCCCCGCGGAGGATAAGGATCCATGCTATGAGAATTGCGGTGATAGCC
This sequence comes from Methanomicrobiales archaeon, assembly GCA_025358115.1. GTDB lineage: Archaea > Halobacteriota > Methanomicrobia > Methanomicrobiales > Methanospirillaceae > Methanoregula. Next base: position 22,583 of record JANYKQ010000038.1, read on the forward strand.
ATTGTGCCGCAGACGGCAAGACCATAGGCCAGCGTGAGATTATTGGAAGACTTGAAGATCGCGATGACAAAAAGAACTGCAAAGAGCAATGCCCAGTTTACAATATCGATATAGATCTGGGAGCGGAGCTGTGGTGAAGTATATTCGATCCGTAACAGCGGTAATATCCGGGTGGTGATTCCCTGGTACACAATGGAAAAGATCCCGGAGATCATAGCCTGCGATGCAATGATGGTCGCGGCAATGCTCAGGATCAGGAATGGGATATACATGAGTTCGAACTGCGTGAAGATCATCTCATAGAAGATATTATGAGCACCGGGATGTGTGATTAAATAAGCACCCTGCCCGAGATAGTTCAAGGCAAGAGCAATAAAAACAATATACCATGCCCTGACGATCGGTTCCCTGCCCATGTGCCCCATATCCGCGTACAGCGCTTCACCTCCGGTTGCTACGAGAATAACAGAAGACAGGATCAAAAATCCTTCCAGCCCGTTCATGCTCAGGTAATTGAGACCATACATGGGGTTTATCGCAAGCAGAACCTGTGGTGCGGACCAGATGGCTATAAGACCCGCTCCAGCAAGTGCGGCAAACCAGATGACCATGACCGGTCCGAATGCCCATGCGACCCGTTCGCTTCCCTTGGCCTGGATGGCAAAGAGACCGATAGCAATAATTCCGGCCAAAAGCATCAGCAGTATCTGAGGAGTATCTCCATAACCGGGGATGAGGGTAATACCTTCAACGGCAGAGAGCATGCTGATAGCCGGGGTAATAACGCCATCACCAATAAAAAGGGCAATCCCGACAATGGCAAGCAGGGAAACCAGTGCAATCTGGTTACCGGATTTTAACAACGGGAGCAGGATCTCCTTGAGCACGATGGTGCCCCCTTCCCCTTTCTTACCCAGGTGCATGGCGAGATACGTGTACTGGATGGTGACAAGGATGGTCAGGGTCCAGAGAATCAGCGAGAGGATTCCCATGATATTCTCGACCGAGTGAGGGATGAGATAAAAGATAGCAGCGAACGCGTAAAGCGGACTGGTCCCGATATCGCCAAAGACAAGTCCCATAGACTTGACGACTCCATGCATGGAAAAAGAGGTTTGCGTCATTCTTTATTACCTGTCGTCGGAAATAGGGTATAATGCTTTCTCTTTTACCGCCGTGTTCACGCAGAACTGCATATTTTAGTCCTCCAGTGCTGATGACGCTTTGCGTTCCTTTTTCTCTTCAGTGTACATGCGATAACTGGTAATGAGAAGCACAATGATGAGCGGACCCAGCACAAACCCGGCAAGCCCCATAGTCAAAAGCCCCCCGACAATACCGATAAACATGATGACCGGGTTTATTTTCACCCGCCGGCCAACGAGCACCGGGCGGACATAGACCTCCGGCAGGAGCGAGACTACGAGGTAGCCGAGGAAAAAGAGGATCAATACTCCCCGGGTATCACCAATTGCCTGGGCATATGTCCCAATGAGAATAAACGCGACGGACGATCCAATAATCGGGATGAGTTCACAGAATGCAGCGAAATATGCATAAAAAATGATATCCCCATACCCGAGCAGGTAAAAGACCGGAATTGCCATAAAGAACGTGAGAACTGCGACAGCGATCTGGACATAGTAGATTGCGTACAGGGTATCGCCGGTTGCATCGGAAAGCCGGGTACTGTATTTTTTTAATCCTGCCGGCATATGCCCGAGAATTTTTAACCGGAGTTCCTCCCCGCGCAAAAACAGCATGAACAGGGTAAAGAAGAAGACGAACATCTTGAACAGGATTACCGGGAGGTAGGTGATGAGGGTTTTATGGTAATCAACAAAGAGACCGGTTCCTTCCTGTAAAAGACCGGATAACGTTACCTTGCTTAACGGAACGCCATAGGCAACAGGGTTGGTTAAGGGATTATTGAGCCAGTCTCCTATAACCGTAAACATCTGGGTGAGTGTGGTGGTATTTGCTGAAAATATCGCCAGGGTGATAAGTCCCATGGCACAAAAAACTCCCAGCACTGCAAGTGTCATGACCGATGCGGAAATCCAGGGTTTTACATAGTGCGAGAGCCGGTGATGGAGGGGAATGAGCACTATCGCTAACGATGCGCCGAGAAGTACCATATCCATAATGGACCAGAATACCGCAAAGGCAAGAATCGTGAGAAGGATCAAAAGAATTGACGGAAACTGGTCTGCACGGATCCTGATCATAAATGAATACCTATTGTGCCGGATGGGAAATTAATAACTCTGTCTGGACAAACTGGCCGGTTCCTGTACCAAAAAACGATACCCATAACACTAATAACCGCCCACACACTTTGGTTATCAGATGAAGCGATTCGAGCATATCGCCATGATCGCGCACGACATGGGGCTGATCTTTGAGTTCCTGGGTGTCGTATCACTCCTGCCGTTCCTTGTGCTCGTTCTCTTTCGCGAATGGTCACTTATCCCGGCGATGGCTACTGCCCCGCTTCTCTTCCTCTTCCTGGGATACGTGATCTCCCATATTCCTTACCGGGAGGATATTGAACCGTCTTCTTCCATCACCATCGCCGCGGTTGCCCTTTCCTGGCTGGCTATCGCACTTATCGGCGCTCTTCCGTTTGTCTATGGTCTGCATATGACCTATCTTGATGGCATTTTTGAGGCCATGTCGGGCTGGACCGGGACCGGGTTCACGATGATCGCTTCTTTGGATACAACGCCCAAAACCCTTCTCTTCTGGCGCTCATTTACCCAGTGGATAGGCGGAATCGGGATCATCGTGTTCGGGCTCTCCCTGCGCCGGAAAACCCGTACATCGCTCTTCCGGCTCTATCGTGCTGAAGGCCGCGAAGAAGAACTGGTCTCAGCATCTGACTCATCCAGCCGTCGCGTGTGGATGATCTATCTTGTCCTGACTTTTGCGTTTACCGGGCTTATTATGCTCAGTGGAATACCTCTCTGGGATTCCCTCAACCTTGTCATGACTGCAATTTCCACCGGGGGATTCACCCTTCATGCCGGAGGTCTTGGCTATTACAACAATCCATTGCTTGAAATTCTTCTTATCCCGGTTATGCTGGCCGGTGCAATCCCCTTCAAGGTCTTCTTTTTCCTGTACCATGGAAAAATTATCAATATGGCGCGGGACCCGACTGTAAGGATATTATTGCTCATCGCTGTCGCAGGTTCACTCATAACTTCGCTGGATCTTTTCCTCTTTGGAAATATACCCCTTACAACTGCATTTCGACAGGGTGTCTTCACCGCAATATCCGGCCTGTGCACCTGTGGACTCCAGAACTCAAACCCCCACCTGTGGGTGGCAATCCCGCTTGCGGTCGTCACCATGATGATGTTTATTGGCGGGGCCATGGGCAGTTCCGCCGGGGGTGTCAAAGTTAACCGGGTGATGCTGGTCTACGATGGGGTGAAATGGTGGTTCCGGCGATTCTTTGTGAGCAGCCGCGTCCTTATCCCGCTGAAATCCGGCGGGCGGACACTTTCAAAGGAGATCTCAGAACTGGCAATCTCAAAAAACCTGCTCGTCATTGTGATGTATGCCCTCACCATCTTCATAGCAACGATCGTAACCCTGCATCTCTATATTACATCCTTCCGGCTCGAAGAGGTGGTCTTTGAACTGGTCTCCGCGTTAAGCAACGCCGGGCTCAGTGTCGGGTTTATCAGTGCTGCAAGTCCTGTCACGATAAAATGGATTTTTATCCTGCTGATGTGGTTGGGAAGGCTCGAGATTGTGCCGGTCATTATTATCATTATGGGTGTTGCCCGGGAGATTGAGATGGATACGCGCACTACTTCTCCGGATCAGGATACCGGACAGGAACGGTTACGCCGGAATTAATACAGATTCCCGGCAGCGCTTTGAGGTGTCCCGCATACCTTTGGGATTTGATTGGTTTATTGTTGGAAAAAAGGGACCTGTGATAAGTCAGTCGGCATATACATCCCGGAAGAATCGACTATTAATCCAGACTTTTTGCATCATTTTCCGGATAATGGATCAGACGGCTGGGTAAGTCCGGATTACATCCCCTTCCCATTCTTAATTAAGTGTCCAGCGCAAATATTGATGCCATAACGGTGGTTAATGGCCGAAATAAAAATAATTGGAACTGCGCATGTCTCGCAGGAGAGTGTCGATGAAGTACGGTTGGCTATTGAAGAATATAAGCCGGATATTGTCGCAATCGAACTTGACCAGTCGCGCTATGCTGCACTCAAGAAACAGGGCCGTGATCCTTCGGTCAGTGATGTCCTTGAAGTCAAAAATTTCAATACTCTTCTTGTCCAGTGGCTGATGGCCTATCTCCAGCGCAAGATTGGTTTTGATGTCGGGGTTGAACCCGGCGCCGAGATGAAAGCTGCAATCGAGGAAGCAGAACAACGCGGTATTGCCATCGGGCTTGTTGACCGGGATATCCGCCTGACTCTCCTGCGGTTCTGGAATGCAATGGGCTTTTTTGAGAAGATGAAGATGATCTGGGCCCTGGTCATATCGATTGCGGAAGTGGATGGGGGGCAGGAGATCGATATCGAGTCGCTCAAGCAGCAGGATATGATCGACATAGTCATGACAGAGTTTCGCAAGTTCTCGCCAAATGGTGCCCGGGCCCTGATCGATGAGCGGGACGCGTATATCGCTCACCAGCTGGTCTTATTAAAAGTGCAGCGCCCGGAAGGGCGCATTCTCGCAATTGTCGGTGCAGGGCACCGGCAGGGGATTGAGAATTATCTCATAAACCCGGCAAGTCTCCCCCCATTTGATTCCCTCACCCGGGAACCCAAATCCATACCCTGGGCCAAGATCTTCGGGTTTGCTGTTACGGCACTGTTTGCCTTCCTGCTCGCGGCAATTGCGTTTTCCGGTGTCGGGTGGGGTGTGCTGCTCTATGCATTTGTCTTCTGGGTGATCATACATGGGGTACTTGCAGCAATCGGGACCCTCGCAGCCGGAGGACACCCCTATACAGCACTTGCCAGTTTTGGGGTCGCGTGGATGACTTCACTCAATCCCATGCTTCATTCCGGGTGGATTGCCGCATTTGTTGAAGCAAAAGTGCGAAAACCGCCGGTATCGGATTTCCGGAAAATTTACGATGCACAGTCTCTTACCGAAATGGCGAAAATTCCCCTGTTCAAGGTGGTTCTTGTCGCTGCCCTGACCAATCTTGGCAGCCTGCTCGGGACGGTATTGTACTTTATCTTTGTCTTTCCCGTGCTGGGAATCGATCCCGGTGTGGTGATCTCAACCGGTATCCATAATATGTGGACCTGGATCACCCACATCCTGTAATTTTTTAGCCGGTTCTCCGAAAAAATATTGGAGAAACTTTAAAATACGGAATTCTTTCGTTATTTTCAGCAGCAGAAAATACCGACTGGATCTTATCCAGAAAAAAATGAATAGACCTGTTCTGGTTTGTAGGATTGCACTTTAAAAAAAATTACCGGGTTTTTCGCAGGTCGGCGATTTCAGCATCGATCCAATCCTGGATAACCAGTTTCATCTCTTTTATTGTCATCCCGGGATGGTACCGGACGCCAATCTCCACTTCCAGCAGGTCGAGCACGGGTTGCACGATAGCAAAATATGCTTCGGCTGTGGTAAATCCTCCCTTTTTATCGAGATGCATCATGACAAGCTCATTGAGATGAGCCATTTCGTCCGTGAGATCAATGATTCGTTCGAGTGAATTGCTCCGGGGAAATTCTGAAGGTGTGGACTCCACAGCCGGTTCAGGTACAGGAGGAGAGATGCAGTCTGGGGAAATTTCTTTTTCGGTCACGTGATCTTCCTTTGCAAATGATGCAATTATGTCAGTACAGGCCGGATGAATAAAGTAAAAAAATGTCTTGTTTTTGGAGATAAATAGGTTGGTGTAAGGATCACCTGTGCCAAATCTTTATCCTTCCAGCGCGCTTTTGATAATTTAACCGGCTAAAAAATAGCAGGGAAATCCATGTCAAGCTCAGCACTCCTGGTCATCGAGGGGCTCTGGTGGACACCGGAGAAGAAACCCAAGCGCCCGTCTGTCCTGCATTTCCTGGAGGGTCTGGAAAATTTCCGGGGCGACTTCAATATCTATTACGCGAATTTTTACGAGAAAGAGGGATTCCGCCGGGCACTTGAAGATGACCTGACCAATACCCGGGAAGACCGGCTCTTCCTGTACGTGGCAGCGCACGGGACCGGTAAACGTATCGGCGGGCTGAAAGCCAAGACCGGCATGAAACTCCCCGCAATGTTTACGGCCGTAAGAAATGCTGCGAACTACTCCAATATCGAAGGGGTACTGATCGGTTCGTGCAGTGTGGGAAACAATATTGATGATTTCATATCCACAACGAAAAATTCGCACATTGCGTGGATTTTTGGGTATACCTGCGAGATCGGCTGGATGGCAAGCACGCTCATCGATGTCTCTGTCTTCGAACACCTTATGAAACTTAAAAAAAGCGATCTCAAGAGCCGCAAAAAGATTCTCGATGCGTTTGAGAAAGCTCTCCAGAGGTTCAATGGTGAATATATCCTGTGCAAGGAGAAAGGAAAGAACATTCCCTTAAAAGATGCGATCACGCTCGTAGTCCAGCCCCGCACGGTCGGGTGCAAAGCACTCGATGAGACCGGCGCATTAATGGAAAAACTGGGCTGGAAAAAATAAACCCCGGTAAATTATCCGGTTGCAGGGGGAAAAAACCGGAATAATTTATACAGGTTTTACTTTTATTTCCGGTTTTGGCAGGAACGGGATCAAGGAAGCGGCAATCTTTGCAAGGCTCATGGACTGGAGGACAACCTTTCCCGGGCCGGTGAGGGTCGTGACAAAGAGTCCTTCCCCGCCAAAGAGCGCTGTTGTGATACCCCCGGCAAGGGCGATATCATACCCCACGGTGTTGTCAAAACCAACTACGAGACCCGTCTGGACTTTGACGATCTCTCCCGGCTTTAATGTCATCTCAATAATATCCCCGCAGCAGTGCAGGAATACAATGCCATTGCCGCTCATGTGCTGGAGGATGAAGCCCTGGCCCCCGAACAAACCCGCCCGGAGTTTTTCGGTAAGGGCAATGTCCAGGTCCACACCTTCTTCGCAGGCAAGAAATGATTCTCTCTTGGCTATGAACTCTTTTCCGCCGGATATTGCGATAGTAAAGATCTTGCCCGGCATCATGCCGGCAAACGAGACAAAACCCGGTTCATCCGCCGGTGCAAACCGGGTGAGAAAAAGACTCTCGCCAACAACCGCGCGTTTCAGGCCGGAGATGACGCCCCCTTTGAGCTGGCTCTCCATCTTGAACGAACCGGTCATGTTTACCATGGCTCCCGCTTCTGCAAAGATCCCCTCGCCAATAACAAGGTCAATTTTTACCATCTGGAGGTTGTCGCCAATTATCTCGTGCTTCATAATGTTCCTTAAACAGAATATACACCGGAAAAGAAGAAAGGTGTTTGGGAATTTTTCCAAAAAAAAGTGAAAGCAAAATTGTATCCTGGATTTTTTATGATAAAAACGGAACAAAAATTCACGGTAGTATTACAATGAGGAAAAAATATCGTGAATTTTTTTTTTGTCTAACCTGACTCTCGTTAAAACAAGCCTTAATACCTTAACGCAACCAAACTTGTGCAGATGAACGGGACAAAACTTGCCGGCGGCCCGACACAGGACGAGATCCTGGCAGTCTCCTTATACAAACTGGGACTGCACAGCACTGACACGGTCCTTGAGATTGGATGCGGGACCGGCAAGGTCTCGGTTGCCATGGCAAAGGCTGCCAGGAAAGTCTGCTCGCTTGACCGGCGATCGGAAGCAGTCTCGCTGGCAACGGAGACTGCCGGGAATGCGGGAGTACATAATATTGATTTTTTCTGCACAGACGCAATGGATTTTCTCCGGCAGGATCTGGTGTTCGATTGTGCATTCCTTGGGGGTACACAAAATCTTGCAGAGATCCTCCCGGTCCTTGCAAAGAAGGTGAAGCGGACGATCGTGATCAATGCAGTCATGGTGAGCACGCTCGAACGGGCGGTAACAATCCTGAAAGAACTCGGGATATTTACTGAAGTGGTGCAGGTGCAGGTTTCACGCTCCTGTGATATTGCCGGCAGCATCATGTTCAAACCCATAAATCCCGTTTATATCATTGTCGCGAGGGGTAAACCATGCTCATAGGTCTTGGACTCGGACCCGGCAACCCGGAACTCCTCACGCTCCGGGCTGTCCGGCTGCTTAAGGAAGCTGATACTGTCTTTGCCCCGGGAAGGATTGCCCGGGATCTCATCGCACCCTACCGGGAACCGGTGATGCTGGACTTTCCCATGACCGCTGATGAGACAAAGATCCGCAGGTGTCTTGTCGAGAATGCAGGGAAGATTGCGCCTGTTGCCGACAACGGTCTGGCGGTCTTTGGGATTCTGGGCGATCCCAATTTCTTCTCCACGTTCTCCCGTCTCTGTGCGGTTATTGCCGAGACCCACCCCGGCATTGAGTTCCATACAGAACCCGGTATCAGCTCCATCACGGCATTTGCGGCAGCAGCCGGAATCCCGGTCAACAGCAGTTTTTCCGTGTCCGATGGATCGGTGGACAAAGCCGGGATCTTCCTCAAAGTCCGGAAGCCCCGGAAGAAAGCTGCCGAACTGCGCTCGGAAGGGTATACTGATTTTGTACTGGTCGAGCGGATGTTCTTCCCCGACATGAAGGTGTACCGGAACGAGGATCTTCCTGCCGAGAGCGATTATATGAGCGTGATGTATGCCCGAAAATAATCCGGATAACGTGATCTGGTTTGTCGGGGCCGGTCCCGGAGATCCCGAGCTGATAACGGTCAAAGGAAGAGCCCTGCTTGACAAAGCAGATGTGCTGCTCTATGCCGGCTCGCTGGTCAATCCCGTTCTTGTCGCTTCAAGCCCCGCTGCCGAGAAAGTGGACAGCTGGGGCATGCATCTCGATGATATGGTTGCTCTCATGGCCGACCGGGTGCAGAAGGGAAAGACCATAGTCCGGCTCCACTCCGGCGACCCGGCACTCTACGGGTCAATCGTGGAGCAGATCGCAGAACTCGAAAAATTAAACATAACGGTCCGGATAGTACCGGGTGTTTCATCGGTCTTTGCTGCAGCTGCGGCCCTGACTACCGAGTTCACGCCACGGGGTGTATCAGAGACCCTCATCATCACCCGCCCTGCAGGAAAGACACTCGAAAAGGACTATATTGCTGAACTTTCAAAGGTCCCGGCCACGATGGCCTTCTTCTTAGGCAGCGAGCACTTTTTTGCAATAACAGAAAAACTGGAATGCCCGAAAGAGACCCCGGCTGCGGTGATCTTCCATGCCTCATGGCCTGATCAGCAGGTGATCTATGGTACTGTGGCCGATATTGCCCAGAGGGCCCAGGCCGCCGGCATAACAAAATCGGCCCTGCTCATTGTGGGAAAAGCCGTTAAGGGAACAGAATCCGGGTACCAGCGATCCCATCTCTATTCATGACCGACACTGTTGTTATCACGTTTCCCTATTCCCGCCCGGATGCAGAACGCATTGCCGCATTTCTCGGGGCCGATGTAGTGGAATATTCTACAGAAATTTTTACTACGGTTTTCCAGGACCGGAAGCGGATCGTAGCCCTGATGTCGATGGGGATTGTTGTGCGGAAGATCGGCCCGCTGCTTGAGGACAAGTGGACTGATCCGGCGGTTGTTGTCGTGAGCCCGGATTGCCGGTATGCAGTACCGGTTCTCGGAGGCCATCATGGGGCCAATGAGCTCGCAAAGGAGCTTGCAGGACTCGGCATGCAGCCGGTCATTACGACTGCAACGGAGTCCCGTGGACGGAATTCTGTTGAGACCATTGCGGAACGGACGGGAACTGAAGTCCTCAACCGGGATTCGACCCGCCAGGTGAACGCGGCCCTCTTAAACGCCGATATTCCGGTGCATGCGGTGGAGGGACCAGCCATCGTGCTAGCCGGTCCGGATGTTTCGATCCTCATAAAAAAAGGAGAATATTCGGTTGGTATCGGCTGCCGGAAAGGTGTCGGGTCTGCAGAAGTGGTAGACGCCGTGCGGCAGGCGCTAGCAGAGAACTCAATTTCAGAAGATGAGGTTTTTGTCTATGCAACAACCATCAAAAAATTCAACGAGGCCGGCCTTGTCGAAGCAGTCGGGGTACTTTCTGGCAATTTAATATTCCTTGACGACGATACCATAAATGCACAGGCAGGAACAGGTCCTTCGCGGGCATCCAGGATCGGTCTTCTCGGGGTTGCCGAGCCCTGCGCACTGGCAACATCCAAGAGAAAAACGCTCATTATGATAAAAAAAGTTTACGGGAGAGTTACGGTTGCCATCGCACGCTGAACCATTGAAGGGAAGTCTTGCCATCGTGGGCTTAGGTCCCGGCAAGAGGGAGTATATGACCGCCCGGGCGTTAAAGGTCATAGCGGGAGCAGAGTACGTGCTCGGGCACCATACCTATCTTGAACCGCTCGAACCCCTGCTGAAAGGCAAGACGGTGATCAGCAGTTCGATGGGAAAGGAAGTGGACCGGGCCCAGCAGGCAATCGACCTGGCAAAGGCACATGCGGTTGCCATTGTCTCGGGCGGCGATGCCGGGGTCTATGGCATGGCAAGTATCGTGCTCGAAGTGCTCGAACATTCCGGGGCAGAGATCGAAGTCGAGATTATCCCGGGCGTGACTGCAGCCAATGCCGCCGCATCGCGGGTCGGCTCCCCGCTTTCAAGCGATTTTGCGGTGATAAGCTTATCAGACCTGTTAACACCGCTTGAGATCATTGAAAAACGGCTCGATGCCGTCTTTTCAATCGGGATCCCGGTGGTCCTGTACAACCCGAAGAGCCGGGGCCGGCCGCACAACTTTGCCCTTGCAGTTGAGCATGCCCGGAAACATCTTGGCAGCGGAACGCCGATTGCCATTGTAAAAAATGCCCTGCGCGAGAATGAAGAGACGATCATCACCACGCTGGGCGAGATCGAAGCACATGAACCTGCCATCGATATGCACACGACTGTCATCATCGGGGGCAGCGAGACGAGGATATGGAGGATGGGAAACAATGTCAAAGGAATCATCACACCACGCGGGTACCACCGCAAATACGTATATTGATCCGGGTGCCGACACCCGCGAAGGGTACGCAATCTCGCAGAAATCCCGTATTCTCGCTCGCGAGATGGTAGGCAATGCAACTCCCGAAGATCGCATCCGGCAGCGCTGCTCGATTGCGGTCGGGGATTTCTCCATGGCGCCCCTCCTCCGGTTCGGGCACGATCCGATTCCTGCTGCACTCCGGGCACTCGAATCCTGTGCCCCGATCATCACGGATATCCGGATGGTGCAGGTCGGCATCCAGAAGAAAGGGCATACGAGCGAGGTCATCTGTGCACTCGATTACGGAGCAGAGATTGTGAAGGAACGAGGCATTACCCGGAGTTCGGCCGGGTTCCTTGCCCTGAAGGACCGGCTCCCGGGTTCCATAGTTGTGATCGGTAATGCCCCGTCCGCACTGCTCATGCTCTGCGAGTTTGTAAGAGAGGGCATCCGCCCGGCAGTGATCATCGGCACGCCAGTGGGTTTTGTCAATGCAGCCGAATCAAAAGAGGTCCTGCGGACAATCGATATCCCGTCGATATCCAATGAAGGCACGCGGGGCGGCACACCGGTTGCTGTCGCCGCTATCAACGAGTGCATCACGATCTTTATTGAAGGCGCAAAAAAATGAGGGATCCGGTCACCGGCTTTGAATATCCTGACTCCTGGGTGGAGCGGTGTACTGATCCGGCCCGGCTCCTGCTCGCTGAGCAGGGACTGGGAGTTCTCACTTCATCCGGGACGGTCCTCAAACGCGGGTTTACCACCGGCACGACCGCAGCTGCTGCCTGCAAAGCGGCAGTCCTCTCCCTTTCCGGAAAAACAATTTCAATGGTTTCGCTCTGTATTCCCTGCGGACTTGTTGTCAGTGTCCCGGCAGATGCACATGCGGGGAAAGCATCCTGCAAAAAATATGCCGGTGATTACCCCTCGGACGTGACTGCTGGTATCGATATTGTTGCAGAGGCAACTCCCCTGCCGGGCTGCATCCGGATCGAGGCTGGTGAAGGAATCGGCCGCTTTGTTCGGGATACCCCCCGGTATCGTAATGGCGAGCCGGCTATCAGCACCCCTTCATATGACTGTATCCTGTGTTCGATCCGGGAAGCAGTGGAAGCAACCGGACTCTCCGGTGTTCTCGTAAAACTCCATATACCTGAGGGAGCAGCGGTTGCCGGAAAAACCCTCAACTCCCGGGTAGGTGTGACAGGAGGCATCTCCATTCTCGGGACCACCGGGCTCGTTGAACCCTGGGATGATCACCTGGAAGAATCAGTATGCGGACAGGTATCCCAGGCAAAAAACCCGGTGATCACGACCGGGAGAATCGGCCTGCGGTACGCCCGGCTGCTCTACCCGGAACATGAAGTGATCCTTGTTGGCGGAAAAATAGGCGAAGCCCTGGATGCTGCTCACGGAGCGGTGATCCTCTGTGGTCTGCCTGCCCTGATCCTCCGTTACATCAACCCGCACATTCTCGAAGGCACCGGTTTTGCTACCGTTGAAGAATTTTCCGTATCCCCTTTGTTCAGGTCCGTCATGCAGGTGACTCTTGCGGAGTTCAAAAAAGAGCGGCCATCGGTTCATGTCATGCTCATCGATCGCAACGGCACCATAATCGGGGAGAGTCCATGATTATTATTGGCGTTGGCTGTGGGCCGGGGATGCTCACCCGGCAGGCGATCCATGCGATCGGCATTGCAACCATCATCTATGGATCTGACCGGGCAATCGAGATCGCACAACCCTTTATCTCTCCGGGATGTGTGGTCAGGACTATCGATGATTTCAAGGCGCTGCACCAGTTGCCGGAGGAGGCCGTTGTTCTGTCAACCGGCGATCCTATGCTGGCCGGGCTCGGGTATCTTCCGGGGACCGTAATTCCCGGGATCTCTTCTTTGCAGGTGGCTGCAGCCCGGTTGCACATTCCCTTAGCCCGTATTGCTGTTGTCGTGGCGCATGGAAGGGGACATGAACAGGGAATGACTGAGACCCTTGAGGAAGTGCAGCGGGGAAAGATTGTCTATCTTCTTGCCGATCCCAAATTTAATGTTGAGGAACTGTATCGTCGCTTGTCAGCATTGTCGAGCCGCCCGCTCCGGATCGCAGTCTGCGAGAACCTTGGATATTCCGATGAGCTCATAATTACCGGTGAGATCGCAGCTCCTCCTGTACCAAAAGCGGATCTCTACTCGCTGGTTATCGGAAATTTCTGATCTGTTTTTATCAGGATTCAGATAAAAGGACCGGTCATTCGGATAACAAAGCTTTTTTCCTGCCGGATTTGATAGTGAAGAGAGGAATGAGTTTACCTATGGATAAAGCAACCAAAATGCAATTGAGTGTCCTGTTCTTTGTGATCGGCCTTGCAATGATATTCATGCAGGATCTCAAACGCCTGGATACGATCAACCTTGGCTTCTCCATGCCGTTTGCCATCATGTTCTATATCGGCCTGATCTTCATGGTCATCGGGTATTACCTGAAATAAAGCGGTATACCCCGGTAAACGCCGGTGCCATAAGGAGGAAATGTTCTCTCTTCGGCTCTGTTGAAATCCTCTAAAAATGGGGGGGGTCAAGGGGATGCTCCCCTTGGGTTGCCTCCCCCTCTGGGGGAGAGATGGGGTCCCCCTCCAAATGGCCTATAAGAGAAAGCGAATCACCGGAAATAGGATTTCAACAGTGGCCTCTTTTCTTTTAATTCCCGGTTATTTCCGGTTTTTTCTCCCGGCTGATCTTGATCTCGCACTGGCGATCACCGGTGCACATGGACCGGACATAGCGTGTCATGTACTCTTTATTTAAGGACGGAACCGTCAGGAGCGTGAGGGCCATGCACCGTGGAAAGGTCTGCTCCCCGTTCATCCCCATCCTGTATCCCGTGTCAAGGAACGGGCAGCGTTTGATCAGGATCACCGAACCATCCTCTGACACGTCGATTGTTTCGCTCCTGCAGTCCGGGCCAAAAAGGATCGTCATGACGGTCCTCATGCTCTCTGCGAGATCGTGTGAATTCTTTACCGGTAACCCGAGATCCCGGGCAGTGGTGACTGCCATTGAGGAAAGTTCGATCCAGATCTCCCGTTCGATCTCATCATATCTTTCTCCAATAACTTTTCTGAATGCAACATCGTACAGGGCAGGTATCCGTGCAGCGCACTCCGCCGCGAGCCGCCACTTGATATCATCGGGAATGGATTTGAGATCGGACAAACCGGTTGTCACCTCAGGTACTCGTTTATAGGAAATCCGGTTATTTCAATGATCGTCTTGCTGCAATTCGTTCCTTGTTTTTTCAACCGTTTTCCTGCTTTACCGTACCGATAAAAACTCATGAATGGATAGTGATGAAGATAAAAAAAGATCAAAAATTGTCGAAAGGATATTGTCGGTGCGCTTATCTCGTGTAAGCGGATGGAGGAGCACCCGCTTTTCCGGCATGATTGTTCTTTTCTGTTTCCCCGAGTTTCAATAACGCTTCTTCAGCGGCAAGCTTTACAAAGCAATTATCCTTCTCACAGGTCTCCATAAGAGCCTGCGATGCGGATGGGTGACCGATTGTCCCGAGTGCCTGGGCTGTTGCAAATCGTACATCCTGGTCATGATCCTCAAGGAGTTTTACAAGATGATCAATGGATCGCACATCACCAATATTGCCCAGTGCGTCGGCTGCCATATATCTCACCCATTTGTCGTCATCTTTGAGGGCCTTGTGCAGGTATTCGACTGCCGGTTGTCCGAAATTTCCCAGTGCGATGACTGATATCCAGCGCTCTGGCCGGTCCTTGTCCTGCAGTTGTTTGTAGATCGTTTCCGTCTTCTTCATCTCCCGTCCCAACTAGTTGGGATGAATCATAATATCCGGTGAGATATATTGAATATTTGCAATACTTGTATGCATGGCAGATCTGCTGACAACAGAAAATTTTTGGCTCTGTTAAAATCCTATAATCAGTGATTCGCTTTCTCTTATAGGCCATTTGGAAGGTGACACCCTCTCTCCCCCAGAGGGGGAGGCAAACCAAGGGGAGCATCCCCTTGACCCATCTTCTTTTTGAGAATTTTCCCATGAAAAACAGATTTTTCGTTCAGTTTAATTAAAGGGTCCCCGCTCAAAATACCAACAGGATTGTGCCGCCGCCCCCAACGGGGCTTCCTGTGCGGCGGTTCAAGGACTAAAATACTTCCCCGTAAACAGATTTGCCCTGCGAGGCCCCGCCGAGGCGGCTGAGCGACCCCAAAAAGGGGGTGGGAAGATTCCTGAGGTCCATAAGTAGGGGTATCAGATTTTCATGCTTTGGGTCCGAACACTTTGTTCATGTGCATTTCAACAGAGCAAAAATTTTAGTTTTTAAAACACAAAAAAATGCCGGGATTTTTTTTGTTTCAACTGTTTTCCATCAATTCAAAATGAATAAGCAATGTGAATAATCACCGTGATCTTTACAATTCCAAGCCGGATAATGAATTCACTCCTTTTTTAGTTCCGGATTTTCGGGTGTCACGAAACCAGGGAATAGCGGTTTTGTGAGCATTCCAAAAAACCCTCGCTCATAAGCGCTTCAATAATCCGTAAAACCCGGTCCGGTTCCTCGCTGAATATTCCGGCGATCTCATCAGAAGTCTGGCCCGGTGTTGCCAGGAGTAATGCTATTATCCTGCCGCGGATCCTGCGATCCGATCCTTCGAATGCTGACTGTTTCGTGTAGTGGATGCTTCTCCGGTTCGGGTTTATCACGGTTTTTTTAAGTGCTGTTCCCAGGTCCATGAGTGCCCAGTACCATACCCGGGAATCGTCCGGGAGAGCCCGCTCTGCTATGGGAAGTATTTCTGCATCGTTTACGGATGACGCATCGGGAAAAAAGAAGTGGATGAATACTCTGCGGATGTTGGTCTCTATAAATACCACCGGCATATTGAACGCAAAAGCGCAGATGGATGAGGCAGTTGCTCTGCCGATACCGGGAAATGTCGCAAGGGTATCAACATCTGCCGGGAGCACTCCGCCGTACTCGTTCATCACGCGCTGTGCACATTTTTGCAGTGCTATTGCACGCCGGTTATACCCCATGCCCTGCCATGCGGCCAGGATATCGGCAAGCGGGGCCTGCGCAAGCGAAGCAAAATCCGGAAACGCAGCCAGAAACTCCGGGTACTTTGTTGAAACCCGTTCTACCTGCGTCTGCTGGAGCATGATCTCGGATACAAGAATCCTGTAGGGATCGGTAGTGTCGCGCCATGCCATGGGTCGGCCGTGCTGACAGTAATAGTCGAGAACCATCTCCCGGAATGCTGAAACACCGGTAACCGGATCAAATTTTTGAGAATCAATCCGGTCAGCATCTTCAAGGGTAGCCTGAATTGTAATTTTTTTGGATTTCATACCAGCATCCGGGGGATCACGTTGTGTCGTACGATGTACTCAATCCTGGATGATAATCATTCAGGTAATGACAAAAACAGTTCAATATTTTTTTAGTTTTATAAACGTAAGCCGGATCTTCGTGACCCGGCACCGGACGTAAAAATGCCTAGGTGCGTTTGAACATGGCGTCCAGATCCCCCCTGCTGAACCGGATGATGGTTGGCCGGCCATGAGGGCAGGTGTACGGATTCTGGGTGAGACGGAGATGGTTGACGATACGCTGGCATTGTTCCCGCGAGCAGACCGTACCGGCCTTGATCGCCCCACGGCACGCGATCACCCGGGTGATCCGCTCCCGGTTATTGACGGTACCGGTCGCAGCGTCACTGATGAGGTCGCTGATGATCTCATCGATAATTCCTGCATCTTCCATCCGCCCGAGAACCACCGGGATTGCCCGGACAATGAACGTTTCCCCCCCAAACTCCTCCAGCACAAATCCTTCCAGTGAAAGAGCCGGAAGCAGGTCTTTTAGGATCGATCGTTCCTTTGGCGTGCGGTGAAGGATGACCGGCCAGATAAGTTCCTGCGATTGATGTTCGCCTTTGAGCCGGAGCAGTACCTGTTCGTACAGGATCCGCTCGTGGGCGGCATGCTGGTCGATTATCACCAGTTCGCCGGTATCGGTCCGCCCGAGGATGTAGATGCCCCCGAACTCCCCGATCACTTCAATGGCGGGAAGTTTTGAAGGAACCGGGGGGATTCCGGTGAGGAGCTCGGTCTGCCGGAGCCGCTGGTCGGAATCAATGGTCCCCGCGTGGGTGGATTCAGAAACGCCGGCTGCTGCTTCAGTGATTGGGTAGGTATATGCCAGCTGTTTGTCCAACATAACCGGCGGGGATACTGCAGCTTGGACCGGGGAATCTGCTGCAGGGATAAGATCCTGGCTGAGCAGGGCTTCCGACACTGCTTTCCTGATCGCTTCAGCGATCTCTTTTTCCCGTGACAGGCGAACCTGTTTTTTTGTCGGGTGTACATTTACATCCACAAGACCCGTGTCGATCCGGAGCAGGAGAAATGCAACCGGGAACCGGTCTTTGGCGAGCAGGGTACCATATCCTGCCCTGACTGCTCCGCTAATTAGCGGGGATGAGATGAAACGCCCGTTGATGATTACCAGTATGCGTGCCGTGTCTTTCCGGGTGAGTGATGGCTGTGAAATATACCCTTTGACCGTCATAATCGGAAAGGAAAGATCAACCGGGACAAGATGTTTGACCGTGTCCGAACCGTACAGGCGTGCGATAGTGTCGAGGGACCGGGTTGAACGGTCTGTCACCAGCTGCTCATGGTTATTATAAAAAAGACGAAATGAGCATTCAGGGTGGGAGAGACAGATCCCTTCCATGATGGTATGGATCTGGGCAAGTTCCGTGTTGATACTTTTCAAAAATTTTTCCCGGGCCGGGGTGTTATAGAAGAGATCCTCAACCAGGATGCTGGTACCTTCCGGGGCACCGATTCCTGCGGTCTCTTTTACCGTTCCTCCGGCGATCACAATCTTTGTCCCGGCCACTGCGCCGGAACCCTGCTGTTTTGTTACCAGGGTCACCCGGGATACTGCTGCGATACTGGCGAGCGCTTCTCCCCGGAACCCAAGAGTCTGGATAGTATCAAGATCCCTGATGGCCGCAATCTTGCTCGTTGCATGGGGGACAAATGCAAGCTCTGCATCCGCCGGTGACATGCCACAACCGTCATCGGTTATCCGGATGCTGGTGATCTTTTCCCGGGATGCAGAGAGTTCTATACGGATTGAATGTGCCCCGGCATCGATGGCATTCTCCACCAGTTCCTTGACCACAGACGCCGGGCGTTCAACTACTTCACCCGCTGCGATCTTGTTGACCGTTGCCTGATCAAGGATATGTATGACCGGATGGTCTGGTTCGCGGGTCATGGATTTTCCTTACGCTCGATGGTCTTTTTCAGTTCTGCGATCTTTGTGAGTGCCTGCATGGGCGTCATCTCGTCGGGATTGAGGCGGGCGAGGGCCCGGAGGGTCGGGTGTTCAGCCGGAATATGGGTCTCTGCCTTGTCATCAACAAGAAGAATCTGGGTGTAGCGCTGCGGCCGGGTACCGGCAGGAACTGCCTGGTTCATGCTTGCTGAAAGCAGCACCTCTGCCCGTTCGGTGACTTTTTTCGGGATCCCGGCAAGGCGGGCTACATGGATACCATAGCTCTTGTCGGTTGCACCGGGAATGAGTTTTCTCAAAAAGACCACTTCATCCGCGGTTTCCCTTACTGCAAAGTGATGGTTTCTGACCCGTTTTAACTGCTCTTCCATGGCAATGAGTTCGTGGAAGTGTGTTGCAAAGAGGGTTTTTGGCCCGGTTGTTCCCTTTCCATGGAGGTATTCGAGTACCGCTTTTGCAATCGAGCTTCCGTCTGCAGTGCTCGTACCCCGGCCAATCTCATCAAGAATTACGAGGCTCTTTGCGGTAAAGTTGTTGAGGATATTGGCCAGTTCCAGCATCTCGACAAAGAACGTGCTCTGCCCACTGGCGAGATCATCAAAGGCCCCTACCCGGGTAAAGACGCGATCGAGAATGCCGATGCTGGCATGGCGGGCGGGAACAAAACTTCCTGCCTGGGCCATGATACAGCAGAGGGCAACGGTGCGCATGTACGTGGACTTACCGGCCATGTTAGCCCCGGTGATGATCATGATCTGGGTCCTGGTGCCCGAAAGTTCGGTATCATTGGGGACAAAGCCTCCCGCTACTCCCTGCTCGACCACCGGGTGACGTCCGTCCCGGATCATGATGGTATCGCCGTCGTTGAGCTGCGGGCGCACGTAATCCCGGGTCCGGGCTGCCTCGGCAAGGGCAGCGGATACATCGAGCATTGCAATGCCGGCAGCAATGGATTGCAGCGCATCGATCTGTTTCCGCAGTGTATCTATGAGCGTTGTATAGAGTTCCCGCTCCAGGGCAAGCACCCGCTCGTCGGCATTGGTGATGAGGGTTTCTTTTTCCCGCAGTTCCGGGAGGGTATAGCGCTCCCCCGTTGCGGTAGTCTGTTTGCGCTCATAATGCGCAGGGACAAGAGGGAGATTGGGTTTGGTGATGTCAATATAGTAGCCGAAGATCCGGTTGTAGCCGATCTTCAATGATTTGATTCCCGTTAACTCCCGTTCCTTTGCCTGGAGTTCCACGATCCAGTCCTTTCCTGAATGCAGTACAACGGTGATCTGGTCGAGCGCCGTGGAATAACCACGCCGGATTACCCCCCCGTTCCGGGCAATAACCGGTGGTTCATCGACAATAGCCCTCTTTATAAGATCAATAGTTTCCGGAAGATCCCGGCACTGCCCGAGCGCCTCCAGTAACAACCGGGAGAGTCCTTTGCCGGCGTAATCTTCCAACGGTTTCCTCAGTTCCGGCAGTGCCTGGAGCGATGCAGCCAGTGCCTGGAGATCGCGTGGCCCGGCATTGCCATACGCAATTCGTGCGGCTATGCGCTCGATGTCTGTTACCCGGGTGAGGTGCGATCGCAGCAAAAGGCGTTCTGTGGTATGCTCAGCGAGGAATTCTACGGCATCGAGCCGGTGGTTGATAAGGTCAATGTCGGTGAGCGGCCG
Organism: Methanomicrobiales archaeon; assembly: GCA_025358115.1. Taxonomy (GTDB): domain Archaea; phylum Halobacteriota; class Methanomicrobia; order Methanomicrobiales; family Methanospirillaceae; genus Methanoregula. Next base: position 42,735 of record JANYKQ010000038.1, read on the forward strand.
GGAAATATTGCGGCTTAAGAGCCGGCTTCCCATCGGCGTTTTTGTGAGATTCAGGCACGAGAAGAGCGTCAGGCCTTTCTGCCCCCCGCGGATGCTCTCCATCACTTCGAGATTGCGCAGCGTGATCGCATCCAGCATCATACTCTGGGCCGAAGTTCTTCGCGAGATGCTGGAAATATGAGAAAGTGGGGAGTACTGGGTCTCTTGTGCATAAGCAAGCGCTGCACCTGCTGCGCCAATGACAGATGGCTCACCGTCAAACCCGTACCCGTCCAGGGAGTGAACCCGGAAGTGGGACGTGAGAAGATATCCGGCCTTCTCATTGTCAAACAATCCGTCCGGAACCCGCGAGACCAGGATCGACCGTTCCCGGATCCGTTCCTGCAGATCCTCCGAAACGGTTGATGGCATAATGATCTCTGCCGGGTGGTACCGGGCAATCTCGGAGAGGATGTTCTGGTGATGGCTGTCCTGTCCGATGCTGGTGACAAAGAACTCTCCCGTTGATATATCCAAAAGAGCAATACCCCATGTGCTCATTTTTTTATCAGGACATATAGCCATGAGGTACGTAGCTGCCGATGAGGAGAGCATGGAGGAGTCGATCACGGTGCCGGGCGTGATCACCCGGACAATCTCGCGCTTGACGATCCCCTTGGCAGTTTTGGGATCCTCGACCTGGTCGCAGATGGCCACCTTGTAACCTTTGCCAATCAGCTTTGCGATATAGCCGTCAATCGCATGATAGGGAACCCCGGCGAGAGGAATGGGATTATCGCCAATCTTGGACCGCGACGTGAGCACGATCTCGAGTTCTTTTGAGATGATCTTTGCGTCCTCTTCAAAGGTCTCGTAGAAATCGCCAATGCGGAAGAGGAGGACGGTATCTGCAAATTTTTCCTTGAGCTCCCGGTACTGCCGCATGACCGGTGTGAGGCGGGGACCGGTCAATTCTGTCTCGGGTGTATCGGGTGACGACTCACGAACCATAGGTGCTGAAATGTAGCCTTCCTGATCAGTTAATACCGATCTTTCGTGCAGTTGCTTTTTTTCAGGGAGCATTGCGGAACAGGAAGACAAGAGACAGGGGGGAAGAGAGTACCAGCGCAATGAGCCCGAAGCCAAGTCCCAGGGCAAACCCCATGCCAATGATGCGCGTAATTTCGGTGAGGATCCCGACCGCACAGGGGACCTGGCTCCAGAGGATGAGCATGCCGGTAATCGCAAGGATGCCGTAACCTGCTGCTGCGTTTTTCAGGTCCTGGTTACTTGGTGCAACGGAGAGGATAAGGCTGAGGACCAGGTACAGGTAGAGGAGGAACCAGAAGTTGAACTGAACCACAAGGTTTTGCGTAAATGTAGCCAGGATTCCTCCCCCCATCACAACCACGGCATCGGAAGAATTGATAGCAAGAGGAAGAGCGGGAAAAAAACACCCGAGATAATGGGAAAAGAGCCACGTGCACCCGGTGAGAACGAGCGGGATGCAGAAGAGCGGTGCGGTGCTGATCACCACATTCCCGGCAACCGGAATCACCGGGGGATTGTACGTGACAGACCCGCCTTCAAGGGAAAAAAAACTACCCTGCGTATTTTTGCCCCGGTGAGCAGGCAGCCCAGCATATGGGCGCATTCATGGACAACAACGCCCGGTGCGCGGAGAATGTAATACAGGAACCTGACCGGTAATGCCTGGGCCCAGAGAAGATCCAGAACTTTTGACAGGAGAATCACGGCAATACCCGTTGCAATAATGATAAAAAAACCGGTGTAGTCCATAGGAATCCTGAAACAGGATAATATAGGGGACCTCACCCCATAAGGTAAACGATTGGGCGGTATGGTACTGCTGAAAAGCTCATCAACTTGAACCGCCCATGAGCCCATATGCCGGAAGAAGATCCTTTGGCAGCACCTGATTCCGATAATACCCCACGGTCGAAGAACCGGCTTGGCGGTGAGCAGAGCCCGTACCTTCTCCAGCACGCAGAAAATCCCGTGGACTGGTACCCGTGGGACGGGGAGGCTTTCTTAAAGGCAGCCCGGGAGGACAAACCGATCTTTCTTTCAATCGGGTATGCCACCTGCCACTGGTGTCACGTGATGGCGCATGAATCCTTTGAAGATGAGGAAGTTGCCGTCCTGCTCAACCGGGATTTTGTTGCCATCAAGGTGGACCGCGAGGAGCGCCCGGATATCGATGCCGTGTATATGGCCGTCTGCCAGCAGATGGCAGGACAGGGCGGCTGGCCGCTCACGGTTGTCATGACGCCGGAGAAAAAACCATTTTTTGCCGCAACGTACATTCCGAAAGAGACCCGGTTCTCGATGATGGGGCTCTTAACCCTCCTTCCCCGCATTACCCGGATGTGGAAGGAGAAGAGATCGGACCTTATCCGGTCCGGTGATCGGATAATTACTGCCATTGCTTCCCAAAGTTCTCCTTCACCTGCCATAGATCCCGGAGATAACCTTCTGGATGAGGGTTACCAGTCTCTCCAGCTCCAGTTCGATCCAGTACATGGCGGATTTGGCAGGGCCCCGAAATTTCCAACACCCCATACCCTTCTCTTCCTGCTCCGGTACGCAAAGAGGAATCCTCATTCCCGGGCTCTTCTGATGGTGGAGAGGACTCTTGACGCTATAAGAAATGGCGGGATATATGATCACCTCGGCGGAGGTGTCCACCGGTACTCTACGGATGAACAATGGCATATCCCGCATTTTGAGAAGATGCTCTATGACCAGGCCCTGCTGGTCATGGCATATACGGAAACGTTCCAGGTGACCGGTAATACGGCCTGCAGAAAGACTGCTGAAGAGATCCTCGGGTACGTGACGCGGTCACTTCGTTCTACGGAAGGAGCGTTTTTTTCAGCAGAAGATGCTGACAGTCCAGAAGGTGAAGGGGCTTTTTATGTCTGGACTCTTCGGGAATTCGAACAAGTACTGGGATTGGAGGATGCCACAGTTGCGGCGCTGGTTTTTGGCGTGACGCTGAATGGCAATTATCATGATCCCGGACGGGGTCATGGTTATAATATTCTTCGCTGGTCACTCTCTCCGGAAAAAATTGCCTCATCCCTGCGGATAACGGAACCGGAACTTGCAATACGTATTGAATCGATTCGGCTCCGGCTGGTTGCATCACGAGAGCAGCGTGTCCGTCCCTCCCTTGATGACAAGGTACTTGCCGACTGGAACGGGTTGATGATAGCCGCTCTTGCCCGGGCTGGACGGGCTTTTGATAGCCCGGTATATATTGAAATGGCAAAAACCGCGATGCACTTTATCCTGGCAAGGATGCGCAGTCAAGACGGGGGTCTTCTCCACCGGTACCGTCGCGGGGATGCAGCGATCACCGGATTTGCAGACGATTATGCGTTCATCATCCACGCCCTCATTGAACTCTATGAAACAACCTTTGACCCCCACTATTTCAGGACTGCCCTGGAACTGAACCGGTACCTGCTCGATCATTTCTGGGATGTGAAACAGGGCGGTTTTTTCACGATATAGGATACCACTGAGGCATTGATCCTCCGTAAAAAGGAAATTTTTGATGGTGCGATTCCCTCTGCAAACTCGGTTGCATTCATGAACCTTATCCGTCTTTCCCGTATGACCGGGGATTCAGGCCTTGATGTGAAAGCTTCGGCCCTGTCACGATCCTTTGGCGGAACCGTCAGCCAGTCCCCGTCAGCCTATACCTGGTTCCTCTGTGGTCTTGATCTGGTTAGTCAATCCCATGAAGTGGTTATTGTGGGAGATGATGAGGCAGAGGATACAAGGAGGATGATCTCTGTACTGCAATCCCGGTATCTTCCTTCAGTTATCGTACTGCAGGTTGCGCCCGGCCCCCGGGCATCTGCCCTGACAGAGCTTGCTCTTTTTACCCAATCCCTTTTCATGATCGATGGAAAGGCAACTGCCTATGTCTGTTCCGGGAACACCTGTTCGGCCCCGGTCACGGATCCGGAATCGGTTCTTGCACTGATTGAACCCCGGGAAAAATCTTAAAAAAACAGTGCTGCCCAAATGCACATTGACTGGAGTTCACCCCCTTGCAATGAAAATGCATTTATGTTTTCCCCTGCCTCCTGGCCACCTTTTTAACCCCGGCTGGGTTAAAAAAAGTCAGATTTTTTTGTCATTAATCGCCACGGGGGCATGCTCACAGGATAAAAAGAATATCAGGAAAAATGATTTTTTTTTAGAATAAAAAATGGCTCTTTTAAAACCCTCTGAAATGAGGGGGGGTCGGGAGGATGCGCCCTTTGGGATGCCTCCCCCTCTGGGGGAGAGAGGGGGTCACTCTCCCAATAGTCGATAAGGGGAAGCGAATCATAGGAAAAAGGGATTATCCAGCACAAAAAATAAAAAAAAGATGGGTAAATATCAAAGATTTTTCAACGCAATGAGGTCCTTGACGCCAACGAGTTTCCAGACCAGTGAGCGTTCTTCTTTCCCGATTGCTGCCGGCGGATCGAGAGGTGAATGGCCCAGGGCCGCAAGGATATTGCACGAGAGATTGCGCTCAACGATTAAGTCCACAAACTTTTCCCGGATAATCTTTTTTTCTATTGAGTCATGGACTTCCTCCATGTAACCCTGGAGTGTTACAAACGTGTAGGAAGAGAGATCTTTTGTGTATTTCTCGATCTCCACTGATGCATAGGGGCTTTTGCGGAAATATTCGATCTTTTTCCCGTATTTTGTGGAGAGGAAATATAAAAATGACCCGTCAAAAACATACAAAAACGGTGCAATATAAGGGTATTTTTCTCCCTGGAATGCAATTCTGCAGATATATCCCTTCTCGATAAGTCGGTCGTACTCCAGTTTTTCCATCCGGGGAATCTTTATAATTTCCATAGGGTCACTACCTTCTGCGTTTCCTTACCAAAGAAGATAAACCTTCTTAAATTTCGATAAAAAAGATTTATTGTTATTTTTCAATACTGAACCCGGCCCGTTTCCAGGCGGTCATTCCTCCAAGCACATTCGTCATGTCCTGGTAATTGTACCGGGCAAGTATACTTGCTGCAAGACTCCCCTTGTAGCCGGCATCACAATAGATCACCAGGGGTCTGTCCAGGGGGATCTCTTCGAGTTGTGAGGAGAGTTCCCCGACATACCGGTGATGTGCTCCGGGGATATGTCCAATTGCGGTCCAGTTTTTGCTATCCCGCACATCGAGAAGAAATGGTGATTCGGTCCTGAGGCGTTCGTTGAGCTGCTGGACAGAACACGTAGGGAGGGTAGCAATCTCCTGCGCGGCCTTAGTCCACTGGGGAAAACCACCGGCAAGGTACCCTGCCACATTGTCATAACCCAGACGGATGATCTGGCGGTGCACGGAATCCAGCGAGAGATTGAAGTCATCAACAAGGATAACCGGCAGATCGTATGTAAACACCCAGCCCATAAATGCCGAAACCCCCTCGCGCCAGCAGGAGATACTGCCGGGAATATGGCCGGCGCCAAAACTGGCAGGGGAGCGGATATCAAGAACCTGGCATCCTGATGCCCTGAACCTATTTACCTCACTGACCGTGAGGGGCCTGAGATCCGATTGTCCACGCAGGAGGGGCGCTCCTTCTTTGTTTAACTGCTCCATTTTCCGGAAGTAAGGGGGGACGTACGGGGATTCCTGTATCCGGGCTGCGATAAAGGCGTCCTTTCCCCCGGAAAGCCAGCGGTTGGTACCCTTTTCATATCCTGATGTAGTGAACGGGTGATCCGCGATCTCTCCGCCACAGACAGAACCCGCGCCATGAGCCGGACATATGATAATACCCTCTCCGAGACTGAGAATTTTTTTACTGATACTGTCAAATATTTTTCCGGCCATCTCCGCTTTGCGATCCTGCCCGTAGAAATCCGTACGGGCAATATCTCCTGAGAAGAGAGTGTCTCCGGAAAAAACCATGTAGGGCTGTAAGGATACCTCCTTATCCGTCAGTACCAGGGATATGCTCTCTTCGGTATGTCCCGGGGTTTCCAGAACCCGGAGTTCCAGTTGGCCTAGGGCAAATATGTCTCCTTCGTAAACGGGTTTCCCATAGGAAAATGCCATTGCTGCCCCATGGTAGATCTCCGCCCCGCAGTGGTTCGCGAGCTCAACAGACCCAATCACATAATCCTCGTTACGGTGCGTTTCAAAGATATGGGTGATAACCAGATCGTTCCTGCGTGCAATCTCCAGGTAGATTTCGCAGTCGCGGCGCGGATCGATTACAGCCGCCTTTCCGCCGGAGCCGATAAGATAGGAGATATGAGCAATTCCTTCTGATACAATCCGTTCAAACAGCATCGATATTTCACCGGTATAGTGGACATCTTCTCCGGGTGCGTAAATAGGTTATGAACCGGGAAAAATTGTCTGATGATTCAGGATGCATAAGGATATCTCAGGAGAATGGGCCGGGCCTCTTTATCCGGCAGCCGGGATTGAATCAGGGTGCAGATCTCGTCTAATCCCACCGGTACGTAACCAACAACTTCTGCACTCACGTTGATCCGGCGATCAACAAAATTGATAAATGGAAAATGATGGAGGTCGTTATTATGGTGATGGCCGTGAACCGTCCAGCCGGTAAAACCCGGAGGTATATCTGCTGGATTATGCACAAGAAGGAAGTGTAATCCTTTGTAATCCAGTATCAAAGACGGTATGGCTCCCAGTTCGTTATTGTCATGATTGCCCCGGATGAAGGTGATCTCCCCGCCCAGTTGTTTCCGGTATTTTTCCAGACCCTGCGCATGTCTCCCATACCGCAGGTCCCCGAGATAAAAAACCCTGCTCCTGGGGGAGATCACGTTGTTCCAGTTATCAATAAGAACACGATCCATCTCAGCAACATCGGAAAAGAGGAACGGCCGGGAACAATACCGGATGATATTGGCATGGCCAAGGTGCAGGTCCGAGATGAGGAATATATCTCCTTCCCTATCCCGCCGGGAAGAAGTAAGCTCAAAACCCATTTTTTTGCGATACCGGGAAAGACTGTTCTGCCAGGACAGGGACGTGTGCCGTGATCCTGCAGGGATCCAGCATTTGTCCAGGAGATCATATTCTGCAAGAATATCTTCTCCTTTCATCACCGTGATCCGGATGCCGTGCTCATCGAGGGTGACCGGCCAGATGACCTGCCGGTTCCTGAGTTGCAGTTTCTTTATCAGCCATTTCAGGGGCCGTGAAAAATACCCGTCAAGCGACCGGTCAATCCGGGGCAGTGTTTCTTTTGATTTTGTTATAATGGAAAAAATTTCTTCTGCAAGAGCAGGTTCGAGCCGGTTGGCGATGGTAACGTGGAACCATTTTTTTCCGGGAAAAGCATCCCAGGGATTATAACTGGAGGTTATCGGTGTCAGTACCTCGGAAATGGACACGGTGAGACTTTTAAGTGCGTCCGATGGCTGGACAAAAAAGGCGATCACGCTTCCGTGCATACCGTCCCGTTTCTCCCAGCCGTCGATCATGAACGGGATCGGATCGTACCGGGATGCGGCCCTGCTGACAGCATCCAGGAACTGCTCCTCACTGACATCCCCATTGAGGCTCAAAGGCCCGAAAAGGGTGACATGCGGATGTTTTTCAGTATAGTTCCCCAGCCGGAATTTTTTGGCAATGGCAGAGATCGTCTCGTTCATCCGCCATTTTGTCTTTCCAAGGCGGATCTCGATGAGAAAAATATCTTCCATGCAGTTCATCCCGTAAGATAATTTCTATTAGCCTTCCTTGGGGTTAAATCTTTGACCTGTAAATATCCCAGGAAGGGAAAAAATTTCTGATAATTTGGCTCTGTAGAAATTATCGGTTTTTATCATAGGCCGATATTGGGGGCGACGGCAATCTGATACCTCCTTCCCGCCACTCGGGAATTCCCCATACTGGGATAGGATCCACAGTGGGTTAGTGATAATTCCGCTAAAAAGGGGGTCAAGGGGATGCACCCCATGGGTTGCCTCCCCCTTTGGGGGAGAGAGGGGGTCACACTCATAATAACTAAAAGAATATAACCGAATTGTTGAAAAAAATAGGATTTCTACCGAGCAGATCTTCTCATTAAAAAAGAGCATGATCCAAAAAAGGTAATGTAAATAATTTTCTCTGACTGCAGAGAACCGTGGCCGTGCGGGTTTATTCATTGTCCGGAGCCCTCAGGGAAAAGACGGGAGTAAAAAAAGCAAAAATGCTGGAATATCCCTGGCAGATTCCAAAGGGAAGAGTTTTTTACCGTGCCATAGTATTATGCATCATCACTAAAAAATAAGTACAGAATTAAAAACGGAAACCTGTATGATACCCCCTGCTCCTCCGGGAAAAAATGAGCCCGAATCTCCACGTTCCGGGAAAAAACCCGTAATAATCGTTGTCATTATTTCCTTTCTCCTAATCATAGCGGTTATTGCCATTGTCCTTGTTTTATCACCCGCAGGTAGCAGTCCAGCTCCTTCAGCGGAAGTTGTGAACAATTCTCACAATCCTGTCATTCCCAAGCCGGTCCGGGCGCCGGTGGCTGTTTCAACAGTAAAACCCGTGGATTTTGTCATCCAGCCCGGAGACCAGGAGAAATGCGGGCTGACCTGCCGCCGGTTGACTCCCTCTGTCACCAATACGGGGAATGAAACGGCGCACAATGTCTGCATTTCCATCACCCTTTACAACAGCGATGGTGAGCTTATCTTTTTAAACGGGGAATCTTCCATCAAAAAGTGTATCGGGACGATTGCCAGCGGGGAATCAAAGAGTGAACCGGTTGTCATAGATGCCGATTGTGGATTTCTTGCATCCAAATGTCTCCAGAAGACGCTGATACTCAAAACCCGGGCAACGTCTGACGAGGCAACGGTCCAGTTCCCCGACCGGACCATTGCAGTATAGGGCAATTGTATCCATGGGATAGCGAGGGACACTCTTTATCGGTATCCGGCTTCACAATCATTTCTGGCTGAAGACTCGTTCGTTCACCACAGCATTACGGGCAGTACCTGATTGTTCATCATTTGTACCCCGCTATTGCACTTTTATCAAATCTCCTCCTGGTGCAAAACAGATTCAAAAAATAGAGTTGTTCGATGTGCGTGCCGGCATTAGCTAATAATTCGTTTATGTATCTGCCGTTACCCATACACTCATAGAGCATCAGGAGTAAAACTATCCTTAAGAATGGTAAATACAATCCGTCAAAATCCCATCACTACCCTCCTTTTCGACATGGATAACACGCTTTTTGATCTTGTCGGGGCACAGATCGCCTCCTGCCATGCAGTGACACAATTTCTGGGAAATGATGATGGTGATGCTCTTTTTGAATATTTTCTGCGACCCGACCGGGGATTCGAATCCCATGAGAATATTCTTGACTACATGGCCGACCGGTCCATTGCCCCGGAAGGAAAATACCGGGATGCCTGCCGCATGTACGAGACCGAGAAACTCCGCAACATTACCCCGTATCCCGGAGTTTTCGAAACGCTTGAAACCCTCAAAGGATGCGGGTATCCCATGGCTATTATCACCGATGCCCATTCCCGGGATGCAACCCTCCGCCTGGAAAAGACCGGTCTTCTGCCGTTCTTTTGCGGGATGGTGAGCTATGATATGGTTGGCGTAAAGAAACCCGCTCCTGATCCTTTCCTTTTCGCCCTCGAGATGATGCGGGCCAAATCACATGAAGTGCTGCTGGTGGGGGACAGTCCCCGCCGGGATATAGAACCGTGCAGGCTGCTGGGTATCTGTTCGGTGTATGCCCGGTACGGGGATCGTTTCTCTGATGACCGGAGTGAGTTCGAAGCAGATTATATCATTGATGGTATCGATGAACTGCCCGGTATTCTGGCAGGACTTTCCTGATATCTGGCTTTTTAAAAGAGAGCTCACGTATTCGGGAGGATAAAGGCGATGAGGGCCAATGCCGTAAATTCCCCGGAACCGGATGGATCCTGCCGGCTGGTCCATATGTTAATGTCACTTACGTTTCAAAAAGAGTAAGCACGAGGAGTTGTCATGGGAGTCTTCCGGTACGAAAACAGGTATGCGGCACCGACAAAAGAGCAGCGCGAGCGGTATATGACCGGTGAGCGTGAAGAGCACACCTTTGGTCCTGAGGGAAAGATCCTGCTGGTTGCGTACGATGAAGCCGTGTATATAAAAGATGATATTGACGAGGTCCGTATCCTGTTTACCGGTATCAAGGATAAACAGAAAGCATATGATGAGGTACGGCGTCTTCTCGAGCACCACCAGCGGAAAGAGGAAGAAGATTCCCCGTTCTCAACGGCAAATGAATACTGATTCCTGCTGGGGCATGTCCATCAGGAGTACAAAAAAATCGGGATATGCCAACGTGGCAGGAACGGAATCATGCTGTATCAGGTTCCCCGGATAATAACAACGTATTCTTTTCCAGAGCTCCAACCGGGTCGTGCATTTAAGACCCTGAGGGAAAATTCCGAGTATCCATACCAATTCATTTGAGCCCCTTTATCACCATTAAGGTGATATCATCGAACTGGGGCACATCCCCGGTGAACTGTTGCACTGCTTCAAGAATTTTACCCAGGATATCCTGGGAGGACATATGGGCATTTTGCCGTAAGACTGCATACAGTCTCTCTTCGCCAAACATCTCTTCCCGGGTATTGATCGATTCGGTGATGCCATCGGTGTACATGACAATGACATCATCCGGCCCGATATCCACGGTACGGGAATAAAATTCCCGGTGCTCGACAGCCCCCAGGATAATTCCCGTTGGCAGGAGTTCTTCCAGGCTGCCATCCCTGCTCCTGAATACCACCGGGGGGTTATGACCCGCGTTCACGTAGGTCAGGGTCCGGTTCTTCTCAGAAAGTGTCCCGTAAAAGAGCGTGACGAACATGCCGGCCTTGGAGTCCTGTGCAATGACATTGTTAGCATCATAAATTGCCCGGGCCGGATCGCGGTGCCAGAGGGCATTCACCCGGACCACGATCCGGGATAATGCCATAAACAGTGCAGCCGGCACACCTTTTCCCGATACGTCCGCTATGAGAATTCCCAGGGTTCCTTTCTCAAGCGGGATTATCTCAAACGGGATCACATCGAAAAAATCCCCTCCCACTTCTTTTGCCATCACACTTTTTGCCGCAATGTCAAAACCGGAGATCTGGGGGAGGATTTCGGGAAGAAAGCTCTGCTGGATCTCGGCAGCAATCTGGAGTTCGGCGTTCGAACGGGCAAGGCGCCCTTCCATCTCCCGGCGTTCGGTAATATCCCGGATCGTTTCAATTGCCCCGGTGATATTGCCCTGGGGATCATAGAGCGGGCTTGCTTTTGCCCAGAAGTACCGTCCCGAGATTCCCAGTTTCGGGATAAATGTATCGACAACCAGTGTATCGCCTTCCCGTTTTATATGGGTATAGCGGCTCTCCACCTCTGCCTCGGGCATGAGAATGAGGTTTGCAAGCATGGGTTTCTTCTCGCCATAAAACGGGAGGGCATACTCATAATCCCCTTTCCCAACCATGGCCTGTGCAGGTACGCCGGTCAGTTCTTCCATGGCCCGGTTCCACGTGATAACAATCCCGTCCCGGCTGATGACAAACGTAGCATCCGGTAAAAAACTGATGATCTCTTCGAGACTCCGGCGGGACCGGGTGATCTCCTGTTCAGCCCGTTTCCGGTCAGAGATATCGCGTATCGTCTCGATTGCACCGGAAATATTTCCCTGGGGATCATAGAGAGGACTTGCCTTTGCCCAGAAGTAAGTTCCTCCATTACCGAAAGTGGGTATGAAAATATCTACAACCAGCGTATCGCCGATCTTTTCCACGGTATCGTACCGCTTCTCAATCTCGACTTCCGGCATGAATATGAGATTTGCGAGCATCGGTTTTCTCTCGCCATAAAACGGGAGGGAATACTCATAATCCCCTTTCCCGAGTATGGCTGTGGCGGATACTCCCGTCAGTACTTCCATGGCCCGGTTCCACGTTATGACAATGCCGTCACGGTTGATGACAAATGTGGGATCCGGCAAAAAACTGATGATCTCTTCAAGACTCCGGTGGGACCGGGTGATCTCCTGTTCAGAGCGTTTCCGGTCCGTGATATCCCGGATTGTCTGTATAGCGCCGGAAATATTCCCGTGAGGATCATAGAGGGGACTTGCCTTTGCCCAGAAGTAAGTTCCCCCGTTACCGAATGTGGGTATGAAAATATCTACAACCAGCGTGTCACCTATTTTTTCGATATTGTCGTACCGCTTCTCAATCTCGACTTCCGGCATGAATATGAGATTTGCGAGCATCGGTTTTCTCTCGCCATAAAACGGGAGGGAATATTCATAATTCCCTTTTCCAAGTATGGAGCTGGCTGATACCCCGGTCAGTATTTCCATTGCACGGTTCCATGCAATCAGCTTCCCCTCAAGATCGATAACAAACGTGGCATCCGGCAAAAAATCAATGATCTCTGCCATCCTCCGGTTGGTCCGTTCCTGTTCCTGTTCAGCCCGTTTCCGGTCCGTGATGTCGCGGATTGTCTCAATTGCTCCGGAGATATTTCCCTGGGGGTCATAGAGAGGACTTGCCTTTGCCCAGAAGTAAGTTCCCCCGTTACCGAACGTGGGTATGAAAATATCTACAACCAGCGTATCGCCGATCTTTTCTACAGTATCATACCGCTTCTCAATCTCGACTTCCGGCATGAAGATGAGATTTGCGAGCATAGGCTTTCTCTCGCTGTAAAAAGGAAGGGCATATTCATAGTTCCCTTTACTGAGCATGGCTGTCGCGGCTACCCCGGTCAGTTCTTCCATTGCCCGGTTCCAGGCTATCACCCGCCCTTCCAGATCGATCACAAACGTGGCGTCAGGCAAAAAATCAATGATATCTCCATGAAATGTCCCTTCCCGCGAACCCATAATCCTGCTCCTTATGCTAGAATAGACCGTTATCGGGTATGAATTTTCTTCTTTTTTTCTCCTGAAAGGTAGTATTCTGATCATACGGAGAAAAAATGAATTGCGTGTTATTTGCGGCTATCCGGAAAAGGGGTTCTCAGTATGATCCTTAATTATCAGGATTTTTTACCGGGAAATCCCCCATGACTGAACCTTAATATAGGCACCCGGCCAATCATTTTTCACTTCGCATGCTCGATTCATTGCTCACTATTTTTCTGCATCTTGACCAGAACATGGTCTCGGTAGTCCAGGAATATGGTACGTGGACATACTTTATCCTGTTCTGCATTATTTTTTTGGAGACCGGTCTGGTTATCATGCCCTTCCTTCCCGGAGATTCCCTGCTCTTTGTCGGGGGAGCCGCGGCTGCAAGCGGGATTATGGATCTCAGGTGGCTTTTTATAGCAATCATTCTTGGTGCCGTGCTGGGCGATACCCTCAATTACTGGCTTGGGAATTATATCGGCGTGCATGTATTCCTTGAGCGCTTCCCCTATCTGGTTAAAAAAGAATATATCGATCGTACCTATGTGTTTTATGAAAAATACGGGGGTGCAACGATCTTTATTGCACGATTCGTCCCGGTTGTCCGGACATTTGCACCCTTTCTTGCCGGCGTGGGATCGATGCAGTACTCCCGGTTTCTTTTCTATAATGTGCTGGGTGCCGTGGTCTGGGCGATCTCGGTAGTCCTGGCAGGATATTATTTCGGTTCATTTACGATTGTAAAAGAAAATATGAGCCTTATGATCATCGGAGTTATTGCCCTGAGTGCAGTCACGATCCTGGTCATTGGTTATAACATAATTTCCGGGTACCTGGCGAAGCGAAAAGACGCGGGTAAGGAAAAAGAATGAGGGTCTTTTTTGTTGTGAAAGAGTTATCGGTGAACTGAATGAATTGCTCCACATTTTTTACATAAGATCTATGCAGAATAAAAAAATGATCTGAAGGACCCGTCATGAACGCGAGTTCATATAAGGTTCATGAATCCCGTGAATGTGATCTCCTTTTGCCTTCGGGCCTCTTTGGGGCATGGCGGGCAGGGACGTTTAATTTTTTAAGGTTCTGATGTTCTGTTGAAATCTTTTTACCGGTGATTCGCTTTTTCTTATTGGCTGTTTGGAGGGTGACCCCCACTCTCCTCCGGAGGGGGAGGCCGTCCAAGGGGTGCATCCCCTTGACCCCCCCTTTTTTAGAGAGTTTCAACAGAGCCGGTTCAGGTAGAATCATTGAGCGAAACAGGATGTAATGAGGGTAAATCTTCGAGTGCGGGAATCTTGTTCTGGCAGGTTTTTCGCAGACCAAACCCCCCGGTAAAAAAAATTATTTTTCATGCACTATGGTCATGCCGGTATTATCGACTTTTGTGCTGATGGCAATGCTCAGGCCAATGGGTTTGAGCAGTTTTTCCATGGATTTCCGGTCAAGTGCCGTGACTACGGCAATGGAAGGCCCCACCGAGCTCATGCCGACAAATTCGAGTTTCTTCTCCCGGAGCTGGCTCATGTAATGATAGATGCCATAACTGTGATGCTCCACTTCCGCCCGCTTGGATCCCCGGAACTCGATCTCCCAGATCACATCGCCGGCCTTTTTGAGGTCATCGCGTTCCAGCGCGGGAACCAGATCCATGAGGAAAAAATATGCCTTGAGCTCGCGGTCCCGGTAGTCCAGGGTCCGGGCCTTGTTCATCAGGAGATCGAACTCCTGGGTTCCGGCCGATGAGATATCGGTCGGGGGGATGATGATATGCACATTCTTTCCTTCAGCAAACGGGTGGTGGTACACGAGAGCCAGTTCATCGCCCATGATCGCCATGCCGCCATGGGTGCTCACGGCCGGGCCGACACCGGTCTCGAATCCAAAGGCAACATTCCCGTCAGCGGTCTCTTCAACATAGTTGTGGCCAATGAGGTGGCGGAGCTGGGTATTGGTGAGGGGAGAACCCAGTGCAACATTCATGGCGGTGGCAACCGCGATCATGACCGTGCTGGTGGATCCCAGGCCAACATGTTTCTTCTCGTGATCGGTTGCTACTATGGAAAATCCGCCGGTATACCCGACCGCTTTTTTGAATACGGCAACGAAGTTCTCAACAATAGGAGCCCGGTTATAATTGACCGAGTCCGCTTTTTTTGTACATTCTGCCGATGCGGTGCAGTAACACTGGATGGCAAACCCGATACCGCCACCGCCCGGATGATCCGGTGCAAACCGGTTCATGTCCAGCACGGTCAAGTGGATACGGGCCGGGGCTGTTACCGTTATTTTACCTTTTACCGGTGCCAGTTTGAACTTTTTCTTCTCAAGATCGAGCGTCTTTAATATTGTCTTTGGAGCAAATGACCTGAATTCGTATTCCACGAGATCCAGGTCTCCTCCACGGATTTTCATTATCGGCATAGTAACAGTCTGACGTTAGGAGCGGGCCCAAGAAAAAGGCATCGAAACATACCCGTCTAAAAAAAATAACGAAAGAGAAATTTCCGATTATTATCCGTATCCCCGGCCGGAAGGTATCGCCGGGAAAATGGAGATGGTAGCTTTTTTAGATCCACTTCTTCTTCCGGAAAAACGTGAGCATACCGATGACCATGAGGGCCATAACGATAAGCACCGAATAATAACCGAATTCCCATTCAATTTCCGGCATATTCTTAAAGTTCATGCCGTACAGTCCGACAACGAACGTGAGCGGGATGAAGATGGTTGCAATGAGCGTGAGCACTTTCATGATCTCGTTCATCTTGTAACTCAGGCCGGAGAGGTAGATGTCGATCATTCCCGAAACCATATCCCGGAAGGTCTCTAAGGTATCAATAACCTGGATCGTGTGGTCGTACACATCGCGCAGGTAGATCCGTGTCGATTCCCTGATGAGCGTGGAATCAGATCGCTCAAAATTATTGATCAACTCGCGGAGAGGCCAGACCGATTTCCGGAGAAAGATCATATCCTTTTTGAGCCGGTTGATCTTCTGGAGGGAATCCTGTGTCGGGCTGGCAACCAGTTCCTCTTCCAAATCCTCAACCTTTTCTTCGAGTTTCTCCATTACTGAAAAATAATTATCCACTATAGTATCGATGAGCGCATATGCCAGGTAATCCGGGCCAAACTGCCGGATCTTCCCGTCCTTGCGGATCCTCTCCCGCACCGGATCAAACACATCCCCCTCGTCTTCCTGGATTGAGATCAGGAAATTTTTCCCCATCAGGATACTGATGTGCTCAATCTTGATCTCCTTCTCCGCTTCAAGGTAGGAGAGCATCTTTAAGGTAATGTAGAGATACCCGTCAAGATCCTCCATCTTCGGCCGCTGGCCGGTATTGAAGATATCTTCCAGGATGAGCGGGTGAATGGTAAAGCATTTCCCGAGATCTTCAATGAGCCCGGGATTTCCCAGGCCGTCGATATTTATCCAGGTCACGGTTTCGGTATCCCGGAACGGGAAGCATTCACTGACCTGGCGGACGATTTTTTCCTGGAAATGCGTTGCATCATAGTCAATGACCGTGATCCTGACCGGCTGGTAAGAGGGTCCGGGAGGGATACTATTGCGGGGAAGCAGTCCCGTTTGTTTAATAAGTGAATGCCGGTGGCGTGACATGGTTTATTCCGGTGCAGTGTGATTGGGCAGGGGGGCGGATAAGAATATCGAAAAAATTATGGTGCTCTCTCGCGATCAAAGAAGATATTCTTCCCGGTTGCAGAGAGGGGAATGGCATAGGCAACAGTGCAATCCTTCCCGAGAAGCCCGAGGTCCATGGCTGCAACACCGCCGGAATACATGATACGGTTATCGACATTATGGACCTGGGATGTCTTTACCGCTGAACCCAGTGCAATCCCGAGATCCGCCATGCGTACTGCGCAGTTGGGGCCGGAAAAGGGTGTGGTCTTTTTGCTCTTCTTCTTTTGGCACTCCTTTGCCATATCTGCACAGGTATCAAACCCGCATGCCCCGCAGTTTATGCCGGCAACCGTATCTCCCCGTGCACCAACCAGGACACACCCGTCACTTGCGGCAATGTTCTTTGCATCCCGTAAGAAAAAACCAATTCCCTGTTCCTCTCCCAGTTCCCGGAGCCGTGTTGAAAGTGTGGAGATTTCCTTACCGGTAAGGATACGGATGATGATCGTATCCACCCCTTTTCCTTTCGGGGCCGTGCGGGCAGCAAGGGCCATGAGACCGGCAACGGTTGTCACTGCTGTCTTTTCAAACGTCATAAGGATTAGTTGTGACAGGCCAAAGATAAAAAAGGGGAGGGTTAAAATCCCCTTTTTACTAAAGAGAAAAATGGATAATATTCTTCCTTTCCCGGATCATTATAATTGTACTTACTCTTCAGGCCCGAAATCTTCCCGGTCCATCTCGGACGGGGTATTCCAGACCTGCCAGCAGAAACCGGCTATACAGATGATGATGAATAGTGCCATAAGGATTGCACTGAAAATATTTTCAGCAATGAGCAGGTTGATGGGAATGCGCATGCCCATCCTGTCATTTACTGCCCCGATACCCAGCGCCACGATAAGAAACAAAATAGTACCGGTGATTATACCAAGAATAACTGCAGCCGCAATACGCAGCATGCCCGGTCTCTGTGCATGTTCTGACATGCAGTCAGTTTCACCGGCCATATATTTAGTAATTCGCAAAAATAACCAAAAACCCGTTTTTTTCATGGGTGAGGCGGTTTAACCTGGAGAGCTACTCCATCAAATTCGGCAATAATGCGCTCACCTTCGTACACCATTACCCGGAATGTTGAATACCTGCCATTATCGGCAACCCGGTTCGCAATCGCAACAAGATCACCGGTTGCCGGTGCGATATACTGGATATGTACCGAAACTGCAACACGATCTGCGTACCCGCAGTTCGCCGCGATACCGAATGCCTGGTCCGCAAGTGCAAAGATCGCTCCCCCGTGAGCAACATCATGTGGATTTAAGGTATGACCGCAATCCATCTCAACGCGGGCAAAGCCATCATGCGCCTCAGTGATGGTCATCTTTAAGAGCCGGGCAAACGGGCTGTTGTTAAATGCAGCAATCCGTTCATTTTCCCGTTCCCCGGTTGGTTGCGGATCTGGTACTGGCATATTCTGGCCCGGCCTGGTAAAAATGAAGAAAAATTATTTGTATTTTTTCTGGGAATAGGAATATTTTTCGGATTCCCCGCCTTTGGATACAATGTATACCCATTCGTACAGTGACTGGAGGGTGCCAAACTTCTGGTACCTGCGCATCGAAAAGCCCACTTTGAGACGGTTATCAAAGAGGATCTTCCCCTCATCTTTCATCCGCATGGCGATCTCCAGGTCATCCCCGGCATCGATGCAGCGGTACATGCCCGCTTTTAAAAATGCGTCTTTCCGAAACGCAGTGTTGCAGCCAAGGGTATAGTAAAATGTCTTACTGTAATAGCCGATGCGGGCAAAGGTGTTGGCGAGCAGGAGCGAAAAGTGGTTGCCAATTCCCTCTTCTATCGGGTAGACCGGGCCATAGACCTGGACAACTGCGGGATTCTTAAAATCCTCTGCAAGGCTTTTAATCCAGTGCGGCGGAAGTATGCAGTCTGCATCGGTTGTTGCAACAATGTTGCCCTGCGCCACCATGACGCCATCATTGCGAGCACCTCCCACTTTCTTACTGGTCTGGGTAAAGACTTTGTCAGCATATTTCTTCGCGATCTCGCAGGTGGCATCCTTTGAACCGCCATCCACCACAATGATCTCGTAATCGGCCCGGGGGATATTCTGGTGCGATAGCGAGACGAGACACTGGGCGATATTCTCTTCCTCGTTGAACGTGGGAATGATGACTGATATCATTAAATGAAATACTCCGGTACCATTTTCACGTTAACGCATAATAAGCGTGATGTAAAAGATGTGAAAATAATCATGTATTGACCCGGTATCAGGAAGCCGGGTGACGGGCAACAAAATCCATGACGCTGCGCAGGCAGCCATCCATGTTCAGGTACTCAAACTGGGAGAATCTTCCTATGAGCGGGATGCCGGCCGCAGTGCAATAGTCCTTTACAATCGCGATATTTTTCTGGTAATCCAGGTCATAGACAACGTAGGCATATGGCTGGCGTTCCACCGAGGAACAGATAACCTGTTCCCGGCTGAGGATCTGCATTGCCTCTAAGGATGTGATCACCTGGTCGATGAGTGCGGCATCATCCATGTGGGAGACGTCATCCCCCGGCTGGTGAGTGATCTCGGCGAGCACGGATCCACATCCTTCCGGTGCTGCATGGGCACTGTAATTGGACGGGAACGAGATCCGGTTGGTCATGCCCAGTGCGATCTCGGGGATATAGAGCCAGGAGATGTCGGGGACCGTGCCCTTAATCCCGATATTTACGCACACGATTGCATTATACCTGAGGGCATTGCACGCTTCCTTTACCCGGGTTGGAACATTATCGAGTGCTGCAATGAGATGCTGGACCGGTATGGCTGATATGCACTGTTCCGCCACAATTACTTCACTGCCATTGCTGATCTCAAAGAGCCCGTCTCGCTTTCGCACTGAAGTAACACAAAATCCGGTACGGATCCTGTCCTTTATTGGTTGTGCAATCGCGCTGGCCAGTGCTTCAATGCCCCCGTCAAGCGGGTAGGAGAAGACCGACTGGTGGGTGTAGCCTTCCGTCGGGATGCCTATCGCTGATTTGATCACATCCTCGACCGGCGGCCGGGGAATGCGGCCGTCCACCCAGTGCAGGGACATTAAGTCTGTTGGAAATTTCCAGATCTTCTCGTTATACGGGATCATGTAGCATTCGGCTATTCCTTTGCCAAAGGTATAGTATATCCATTCCCGGAAATTCTTTGGCGCCGGCAACTCTCCTTTTTCCACTGCAACGTGGGTTTTTACAAACTCATTGATGCAGAAGAACCGGTCCATCTGGGGCAGGTCGGAAAGGCCGTTCTCGAACGGGTACTTCACATACTGGCCTTTGTAAAAAATTTTTGTGTTCCGGTTATTCCGCTGCTCATTTCCCTCAATCATCCGGCGCATGAACAAGAGGACTTCAACATCCCGCGAGAAGATGATATGAGAACCGCCGATATCGAACGTGAACCCCTGTTCAGTCTTTGACCGGCAGAGCCCGCCACAGGCCGGTCCTGCTTCGAGAACGATCACATCGTCGCCTTTGTCATGCAGCAGCCGGGCCAGGGCAAGTCCTGAAAGTCCGCCGCCAAGAATTGCGATTGTCACTGCTCATTACGTTTGCAGCCGGAATTTATATTGCTGAGGGTAAATGAGGGACACCCTGGTTGTTCCCCACATTCTCTTTGTTAAATGGGTACCGGCATGGGTGTTGCAGGAGAATCGCACCGGCCCATGAAACAGATGAGCCCGTTCGGACAGGAATTCCCGCAGGACCCGCAATGTTTGGGATGGGTCAGTAAGTCAAAACAGCCGTCAGGACAACTTGTCTGTCCTGCTGTACAGAGAGCTGCACAATTACCGTTCTGGCAGTATTTTCCGGCAGCGCAGGAATTCCCGCAGGACCCGCAACTGCTGTTATCTGTTCTCGGGTCAACGCAGGTATTATTGCAGGCAAGCCGGTCGGAAGGGCAGAAGACTGATTTTGTGATCGGCACCGTGGTCGGACTGGTTGTCATGACCGTTTTTTGGACCAGCGTAGCGGCTGCAGTCAGCGGTTCTGTTGTGGGCAGGAGTGTCGGCACTTTGGTCTTGACAACAACAGGTTCTTCATTGGATGCACTTGCCGTTCCGTTCATCCGGGTAATAGTTGATACCGGAGTTATGGGAGTGCCTGCGGAGACGGGTGACCCGCTGCCGGTAAACAGGGATGAACCAATGAAAAGGATGATAAGAATAATGATGACAAGTCCTGCCACTGCCACCAGGCCGTTTACTGACCTGATGCCGGATAATGCTGTCGGGGGGACCGGGCCGGGCTGTGTTGATTGCAGGGAGACTGGATCCTGAGAGTCGGTGAGATCCGGTGTGAGGGATATGCCACAGTTTGTACAGAATTTTTTATCAGGTTCAACGGCTTTGCCGCACCGGGGACAGAATCGCAGGCTGATCACATTACACGCTCTCGGGTACTTTCATGTTCATGGGGCAGGAAAAAAAGGTTATGCCGGAAAGGGGGCATTATTTCCCTGTATCCGAAAATTTTGCAATCGCAAAAATCAGGTTAATCTGAAGTTTTCTTGTTAATTTTTTTAAAATCCAATCGTCGTAAGCAATGACTAGCGGCGCGGGAAAAAAGATTATTTGGAAATGTACCAGCCGGTCTGGGTCTCGTTGAGAATATTTTCCGGCGTCTTCTTGGTCAGCAGGCTGACAATGATCATGGCAAGGATTGCAATTACGAATGCATAGAACGAGAAGTGCAGGGGAATTTTTGCAAATTCAAAACCCATTGCGACAGTCTTGAAATAATTCAGGCCCCCGATTGCAAGGGAAGAAACAAGTCCCAGCGACATGGCTGCAAGTGCGCCTTCCCGGGTCGCACCGCGCCAGTACAGACCGGCCAGGAGCGGGACTGCAAAGGTTGCGAGCATGACGCCGATTCCCATCCAGATGAGGCTTGCCAGCATCTCGGGAGGGCTGATGGCAAGGAGCATGGTGCCTACAGCCGAGAGCACTACCACAATTTTCGAGAGCAGGAGCACGGATTTATCGTCCGCATCGGGTTTTAAGACTTTCTTGTAGATGTCCCACGAGAACATGGCACCGATGGTGAGCATCAGGCGGTCGGTCGTGGACATGACGGCTGCCAGCACAATTACGGCAAAGACTGCCCAGAGGGCAACGATCGGCAGGGCATACTGGATGCCGTAGAGGATGACAAAGTCCCCGGCATTGGGGACATTGGGGAGGGCAAACATTCCCTGCTTGACCATGGTAAGGCCGGCAAACCCGGTGAATTTCAGGAGAACCATGGCTACAAAGTAGATGAGGAACGCAACGAGCGGCGCCCACTTGAAGTACTTGACATCCTTGATTGCCAGCACATTGTTGATCACGTGCGGTGCGCAGGCAAGACCCACCATCAGGAGGATCGCAAACGAGAAGATGTACGGGATGGCAAAGGCCCCGCTCGGCATCCAGGGCATGACGAGGGCCGGGTTGACCGATGCGATGTACTCATTGACCGGGGTAAACCCTCCTGCGTAGAAGATGATGATCGGTGCCATGATGAGCACACCGCCTATAAGGATGACGGACTGGATGAGCGAGGCCCATGCCACTGCATAGAGCCCGCCAATCGCGGTATAGACCATGGTCACGGCAGTTGCGATCACGAGAGCCAGCCAGAGCGGGATCTGGAAGAGCCAGATGAGCACGATCGCAATTGCAGTATATTGCCCGACAAGGTAGATCAGCGAGACTATAATACCGGCAACTGCCGCGAGCGTCCGGAGTGCAGTCGGGCTCTGGTACCGGTGGGCGAGATAATCCTGCACCGTAACATAGCCGGCGGTTTTTGCCACATTGTGGAGCTTGACGCCAAAGAAAATGATACAGAATGCGATCGAGAGCGGGACAAAGATCTGTTCCCACATGGTGGGCCAGCCCATCTTATACCCGAGACCCGAGACCCCGAGAAGGGACATTCCCGAACAGACGGTCCCAATCATAAGGAGCACGAACATCCAGAATCCTAAAGAGCGCCCGGCATTGAGGTAATCATCGGTATTCTTGATCTTCTTGGATGCCCAGAATCCTATCCCGAGCATGGCAAGGAAATAAACGGCAACGACAAGGATGGTGATATAATCGGCCATGTTAATCGTGCCCCTTGAAGGTTATTCCCCATAAAACGAGCAAAGCAATGGCGATGATCGTTACTATACCAAAAACAATGATTGTGATATCGGGTAATCCGAACATAGTACCATGCTAATTTGTAGTATGCTAGCATATAACACGATCGAAATTGTTCGGCGATCTTACCGGCGTAAAAATATTCATATGGATTATATATACAAATCTCTTTGAAAGAATTCCTGCAGTGACTGGTTATCATCATCCGGTTTGCCGGATAACATTTTTGCCGTTCTGGAACGGGGAATATACCGGTTATCGTCCATTGATTTCCTGGCAGATAATCTGTACCGTGGAATACCCGGACTCCCGGGAGAAAAGAAGGCTACGCCCGGATCTGTTAAAATATGTTTAATACTCCCCTGTGCGAACCTATAGCATAGCAGATAAAACCGGCTTTATCGGGGGGATTCAGGTACGCTCACTCTTTCGGCAGTAACCAAACAGATCGGTGGCCTTACTGCTGTGAACAAGGTTGACCTGGAGATCGGAAATGACCAGATCGTCGGCCTTGTGGGGCCAAACGGGGCCGGCAAGACAACGCTTTTGAACATCATCTCCGGAATCCTTCCCCCGACTTCCGGGACAGTCTCGTTCTTTGGTGAGAACATCACCGGCATGAAACCGGACCGGATCTGCCGGAAAGGGATTGCAAAGACATTCCAGATCGCCGAATCGTTCCCGGACCTGACCGCACAGCAGTGCGTCATGATCGGTATTCTCTTTGGCAATGAGAAGGCGCCGGGCATGAAAGATGCGCAGGTCCAGGCCCTCTCAATTCTTGAAGAGGTCAACTTCCCGCTGGAGAAGGCTCAAACCATCAACCGGAATCTCAATGTCGTTGAGCTCAAACGCCTTCAGCTTGCGCGGGCGCTCGCATCCCGACCGAAACTCCTGCTTCTCGATGAACTCACTACCGGGCTCAATCCGAAAGAGAGCAACGAGGCCGTGGAACTTATCCGGAAGATCCGGGACGGGGGGACCTCCATCCTCATCATCGAGCATGTCATGAGTGTCATCATGGGAGTCTCCGATCGCATCGTGGTACTGAATCATGGTGAGAAGATTGCAGACGGCCGGCCCTACGAGGTCGTGAACAACCAGCAGGTGATCGATACCTATCTCGGTGACTTCAATGCGTTTTAGGATGGAAAAAATATGCTTGACGTGACCGGCCTCAATGTCTTTCATGGAAACCTGCAGGTTGTCTGGGATTTAGGCTTCCATGTTGGCAAGGGTGAACTGGTGACCCTGATAGGCCCGAACGGGGCCGGCAAGACAACAACGGTCGAGACCATCATCGGTCTCAACCGGAAGGCCTCGGGTTCTGTCCTCTTCGAAGGAGAGGAGATCCTCGGGAGTCACCCTTACGCTCTCTTCCGGAAAGGACTTGCGCTCGTGCCGGAGAAACGCGAGATCTTCCCGAAGATGCCGGTAGCCGAGAACCTGCTCCTCGGGGGAATCGGGCAGGACGGGACGGAAAAAACCCTTGCTCACATCTACTCGCTCTTTCCGATCCTCAAAGAACGGGAACACCAGCAGGCCGGCACCTTAAGTGGTGGTGAGCAGCAGATGCTTGCGATTGGACGGGCCCTCATGTCAAAGCCCCGGCTTCTCATCCTGGATGAACCCTCGACCGGGCTCTCCCCCCTTCTCGTGGGCCAGGTATTCCGGTCCCTTGAACAGCTGGGCCGGGAAGGGATGACGATTCTCCTGCTCGAGCAGAATGTCCGGCATGCCCTTGACATGTGTCACCGGGGATATGTACTGGAGAACGGGCGGATCATCAAAGAGGGCAAGGCAAAGGAACTCAAGCGCGACCCGCATATCCAGAAGGTATATCTCGGGTTCTAGAGAAAGATCTGCAATTTTTTTATGATTACAGGGCTCTGTTGAAATCCTCTAAAAAGAGGGGGGGTCAAGGGGATGCTCCCCTTGGGTTGCCTCCCCCTCTGGGGGAGAGAGGGGGTCACCCTCCAAATGGCCTATAAGAGAAAACGAATCACCGGAAATAGGATTTCAACAGAGCCGATAACAGAGCATTTTGGTGAATGCAGATTTCCTTGAAATCTCCGGTTATTATAAGCATATTTTTCAGACTGGTATTTCCCTGGTTCATAAAAGTTCGAAGCAGTCTCGTCCAGACCAGACTGCCGGTAAAAAAAGATATTCGGGTTTTATACACTGCCGGCTGTATACCCCATTGGCAGGGTAAATTCTGTTGTCCTGAGGTTGTCCGGCCAGACAATGAACGGCCGTGTCTCACCAAGGGTCTGGTTGAACGCGAGCTGCTCCATCCAGAGGTCGAAGGTTGATTCCCGGTAGTCCGGGGAGAACGAGATGGTCTGGTCCTTCATCGGCACAATAACCTGGGGCATTTTCAGGTCTACGAGTGCCTGCCGGACCGTGGCTTTATCCGTGCTTCCTGCATTGCCGACAGCTTTTGCCGCAATGAAGACTCCCTCGTAGGTTGAAGCGCCCATCATGTCCGGGTAGGTGCCAAACCGGGTGAAGTACGCCTGCTTCATGGCACCCTGGGCATCGGATACTGCACCCACCGGTGCCGTGTAGGGAGAGAACATGCTCTCGATGATGGCCCCTTCGCCATATTGCCCGAGATCCTTGTAGAACTGGGCATTGTCATTGTTCACTACGTTGAGGAAGATCGTGTTGAGGCCAATATCCCTGCGGGCCTGCGTGATGATGGGTGCTCCCTCGTTCGGGAATGCCGCGATATAGACTGCGTCAGGGTTTGCTCCCTTGATAGAGGTCAGCGGAGTCCGGAAGTCGGTCTCGCCCATCCGGAAACTCTGCTGGGAGACGAGCTGGATATTGAGCTTCTCCTGCGTGATGGTGTTTATGACCGCTGTCTGCACGCCTTTGCCAAATGCGGTGTCCTGGTACAGGAGTGCGAGCCGGAGCGGCCGATCCGCAGAAAAACCGGACTTCTTTGCTATGGCCGGACGGAGGACCTGGTCGATGAATTTTATGGTATACTGGGCATAGGCATCCGTTGTCGGGCAGTGGTGGAAGATATAACTGGTATCAATGTCCGTGCGGTGGGTGATGACGGGACTCGATGCACCGGTAACGATATAGGGCACCTTGTACTCCGCGATGGTCTGCTCGTATGCCGAGGTTACCGCGCTTGAGTACCCGCCGACAAGGAGATCCACCTTGTCATCGGTTATCAGCCGGGTTGCAGCTTTCTGGCCGCCCGCCTGGGTGGACTCATCATCAGCAACTATCATCTTGATCTGTGCCTTCGATCCGTCTTTCAGGGTCACGCCGCCAGCGGCATTGATCTTATCCGCGGCAACCTGTGCCGACTGCCACATGTTCGTTCCGACATTGCTTGCAGGCCCGGTCAGCGATGCAATAACGCCAATCTTGATTACACCGGTGGATCCTGGGGTTGTCTGTGCTTGCGTGGCTGCCGGCTGGGTACACCCGGTGACAAGTGCGGCCATGACAAGCAGTGCCGCGATAAAGAGAACCTGGTATTTCATTTCCTGTTTCCTTTGCTACGATAGTGTATGCAACAGTAAATGTCGATAACGATGCTAAAAAGAATGTCGTTTTCTTTTTCGGGGAAGACGGTTGATTTTCTATTAAAATCGTCGTCTTCAATCTTCTTGAATAATTGTGATGAACGCTGCCGCCCCCACAAAGGGGCTTCTTGTGCCGGGGTTCAATGACCGGATACTCTTCCTTAAAACCGATTTGCCCAGCGAGGCCCCGACGAGGCGGCCGAGCGACCCCCGAAGGGGGTGGGAAGACTCCTGATATCTATAAGAGGCAAATCTGATTTTCATTATATGGGTACGAAATCCCGTTTATATCTGTTTTAAAAAGATCTGGAATATTCTTAGAAAAATCCGGTGAAGGGAAAACCTCACTCCTTCTTCAGGCCCCCGCCCGCACCCCTGCGCCCCTCCCGCCAGGTCCGGAACTTCTCGGGCAGGTTCACAAGTCCCTTGGGCAGGAAGATGATCGTGAGGATGAGGATGAACCCCACTATTACGTATCTCCCGAAGGTGAGCCCCGTCATCTTGAGGCCTTCCCATATGAATGTCAGCACAACCGTACCGACAACCGGGCCGGCCAGGGTGCCAAGGCCCCCGAGAATTACGAAAGTAATAGGCCAGAACGAGTTGTCAACCCCGTACAGTTCGGGCGTCAGGTAGCCGATATGGTGGATCTGCAGTGCTCCGGCAACCCCGGCAAGGTATGCACTTATGCCAAAGGCGATGAGGCGGTATCGGACCGGGTCAACGCCCGCAGCCCGGGCTTCCAGCTCGTTCTCCCGGATTGCCAGGAAGGCAAGACCTATCCGGGATTTCATGATATACCAGATTGCAGCGAGAGTAGCAATCGTGATGAAAAGGATTGCATAGTATTCTATGAGCTGGTACCCGGGAATGGACGGGCTCACGAGTCGGGGGGAGGCGATCCCGTCCCATCCCCCGGTGAAGGGGGCGAATACGCTGACGGTGAGGGTCTGGACAATGATGGCAAACCCGAACGTGACCATGGCAAGGAACCACTCCTTGAGCCGGACGCAGGTGAGCCCGATGAGAATCCCGATGACTGCGGCAACAGCGGCCCCGATGAATATTGTAATGAAGGGCGAAAATCCGCTCTGCAGGGCAATCATTGTCGAAGCATAGGCCCCGATGCTGAAGAACGCGGCGTGGCCAAGCGATCCCTGACCGGAATAGGCGAGCAGGTTCCAGGCCGATGCAAATATGATGGAGATGAGCATCAGGACTGCGAGATTTAAGAGGAACATGCTGTCCGAGAGGAAGGGCAGCGCAGCCGCGAGAACGAGTGCTGCAACCAGGCCGTATGTTGTCAGGTCCTTCCGTTGGAAATTCATGTCCTTACTCCCCCTTGTCGCCAAACAACCCGGTTGGCCGCACGATGAGCACCACTATCAGGATGATGAACGAGACTGCATCTTTCCAGATCCCGCCAAGGAAATAGGCAGCCCCGTTCTCGGCAAGGCCCATTAAGAGCCCGCCAATGATAGCGCCCGGGATGCTGCCAAGCCCGCCCAGGATGATGATGGCAAACGCCTTGACTGCGGGGATCGATCCCATGTACGGGTTGAAG
The DNA here is from genome assembly GCA_025358115.1 of Methanomicrobiales archaeon. Classification (GTDB taxonomy): domain Archaea; phylum Halobacteriota; class Methanomicrobia; order Methanomicrobiales; family Methanospirillaceae; genus Methanoregula. The sequence goes on from JANYKQ010000038.1 coordinate 70,643, forward strand.
ACCTGCCCGCTCACCACCCAGAGCGTTCCTGCCGCGGCCGCGAGTGCGCACCCGAGACCAAAACTGATCACATCAATCCGCTCGACATCGATACCGACAAGCATTGCCCCTTTCCGGTTCTGGCTCGTGGCCCGCATCTCCATGCCAATCCGTGTACGATTGAGGAAAATATACAGGGCAATAAGAATTGCCGCGGTGAACGCAATGATGATGATATAGTCGAGCGGGACATTGAGTGACCCGACGGGGATCGTGATCCCGTCATACGGGCTCTTCACGCTCTGCCAGGCATCACCCCAGATCATGGCAGCCCCGTTCTGGAATATGTAGATCAGGCCAATGGAAAGAAAGATCTCATTGAGTTTACCGGTCCCGAGAATCGGCCGGAAACAGAGCCGTTCGATGATTGCCCCGATACCGACCAGGGCAAGCATGGACAACAGGAGGATCACGTAGGGATTGATGCCGGTTAAGAGAAAGACCGTTGCAGTGATGTACGCCCCAATCATGAGGAATTCCCCGTGGGCGAAATTGACAATCTTCATTACGCCAAAGATGAGGTTCAAGCCGGTGGCGAGCAGGATGTAGATGCAACCGGCATACAGCCCCCAGAACATGATCTGTAAAAATATCCCAAGGTTGTCCATGGCGTCTTTCGTATCCCTCTTTTGATTATGCTATAAAATCGGAATGCTTCAGATAAAAATAGATGTGTATTGAATTTATGCGCTTCCTGCGGTATACCATGCGGGCAGGATAAAGTCTGTTGTCTTTAAATTGTCCGGCCAGACAATCGCGGGCCGTGTCTCCCCGGCAGTGGCATTCATCGCAAGCTGCTCCATCCAGAGATCAAAGTTCGATTCCCGATAGTCCGGTGAGAATGAGATGGTCTGGTCCTTCATTGCCTCGATCACCTGGGGCATCTTCAGGTCAACCAGCGCCTGCCTGACCGTTGTCTTGTCAGTGGTTCCTGCATTTCCGATCGCTTTTGCAGCAATGAACACACCCTCGTAGGTTGATGCACCCATCATGTCGGGATAGGTGCCGAATTTAGCGAAATATGCCTGCTTGAATGCACCCTGGGCATCGGCTACTGCGCCGGCCGGGGCGGTGTAGGGTGAGAACCTGCTCTCGATGATGGCTCCTTCCCCGTACTGGCCAAGGTCCTTGTAGAACTGGGCATTGTCATTATTCTCCACATTGAGGAAGAGCGTGTTGAGGCCGATGTCCCTGCGGGCCTGCGTGATGATGGGGGCGCCTTCATTCGGGAAGGCTGCGATATAGACCGCGTCGGGTGTGGCAGCCTTGATTGCGGTCAGCTGGGTCCGGAAATCGCTCTCCCCCATCTTGAAACTCTGCTGGGAGACGAGCTGGATATTGAGCTTGTTCTTGGTGATGGTGTTGTTCACTGCGGTCTGCACGCCTTTGCCAAATGCCGTATCCTGGTACAGGAGAGCAAGGCGGAGCGGGCGGTCAGCGGAATACCCGTACTTTTTTGCGAGTGCCGTGCGGACAACCTGGTCGATAAAACTCGTGGTGTACTGGCCATAGGTATCGGTGGTCGGGCAGTGGTGGAAGATATAACTGGTATCAATGTCCGTGCGGTGGGTGATGACAGGGCTCGATGCACCGGTGACGATATAGGGCACTTTGTATTCGGCAATGGTCTGCTCGTACGCAGAGGTAACTGCGCTTGAGTACCCGCCAACAAGGATATCCACCTTGTCATCGGTGATCAGCTTGGTGGCTGCTTTCTGGCCGCCCGCCTGGGTGGACTCATCGTCGCCGACAATCAGCCTGACCTGGGCCTTCGACCCGTCCTTTAAGGTCACCCCGCCAGCGGCATTGATCTTGTCGGCAGCAACCTGCGCCGACTGCCACATGTTCGTGCCGACATTGCTTGCCGGGCCGGTCAGTGATGCAATAACCCCGATCTTGATGACGCCCGGTGATGCCGGTGTTGTCTGCGCCTGCGTTGCTGCCGGCTGGGTACAGCCGGCGAAGAGTGCGGCCATGACAAGCAGGACCGCTATAAAGAGAACCTGGTATTTCATCTCATATCCCCTATGCTATGATATAGCATGTCACAGTAAGTTTTGGGAATTAACCTAAAAAGAATATCGATTTTATCTCCGGGAAGAAGGAAGCTGTTTTTTCCCGTTCTGTCCGTCATGTCAATCAGGATCCTGGAGAAAAAAACCGGCGGAATCGAATTCATGAGATACGTATTTCCCGCTGAGAGAATTCCGGAACAGGGCATGCTTTTTTACCAGCGAAAAGGAATGTTCCATCATGGACAATGGACCCGTGGTGCCCGGCACAATTCACCGGGTTCCTGCCGCAATGGCCTTACGCATATGCCCCCATTGCGGAAAGGAGTCTGCCGAGGAGTCGCCACGGTTCTGCAGCGGGTGCGGTGCCCGGATGGACGGGGGCATCCCGCCCGGGTCCCCGGCCTATGGCGGAACGGGCCGGGTGGAGAAAAATGCAACCATGGCGGGATTCTGTTCGTCGGTCCTTCCCGGTCTCGGGCAGGTGTACAATGGCGAGACCCTCAAAGGGGTAATCCTCTTTTTTCTCACCCTTGCGGGGTTTTTCATCTTCTTAATCCCCGGTTTCATTGTCTGGCTCTATGCCATGTATGATGCGCATGCAGTTGCGGGGAAGATGAACACGGGAGAGGTTGAGTTTAAGGAGATGCAGATGCTTCCCATGATCCTGTTCATTGCAGGGGCCGTGATTGTTATCCTGTTCGTACTTATCGCAGTTACCCTGGTAGTATTCTCGAGCCTGATGGCCCGGCTCGGCCCGGTTGATACAACCAGCCTCAACCGGCTCTTTACCCTGAAATAAAAAACTTCCCAACAGGTCAGGTCGATATTTCTCCCGGTTTAGCTGATTCATTCACGTAATTACCCGGTGTGGAAAATCCCCTTTATCACTCAGGAACCGGAACCCGCAGGAACTTTCCGGACCTTAAATGACAATAAAAAAGAGACCCTTTTTTGCCGGAAAAAATTATTTGCGCCCGGCAATAATTGCCATGGCTGCCAGGGAGACGGCACTAAAAATTACCATGACAGATGCCGGAGCCTTAGTGGTTGTTGGTAATACTGTCGGGATTGCCGTTACAACCGGAAGTGATGTCTGCACGGTAATGACCGGAGACGGTGTAGCCACGGTTGTAGGGGGAATTACGACAATATTGAACAGGGTGGATCCGGTTACGTCAACGGTCATGCCGGAGACTTTGACAATGTACTCATCCGGTTTGAAGCCCGATGCATCGACCGGAAACGACCACCGGTTCAGGGAACCGGTACCCGCCACGACTTTAACCGATCCCGAAGCTCCCGAGAATTCGGCTCCCTGGGTCTTTGACGTGGGCTTGAATGACGATGAGGTAATGTCGACCATGAGAGAATCTCCGACAGCAAGATTGGTTGAACCTTCAATCGTGAACTGTTCCCCGACTCCATGATCCCCGACCGGGTAGATGAATGCTGTCGGGGGATTGACAATGAATGAGGTTGTGGCAAAGGTATCATCGATATTCTGGCTGCTGATGGCCTGCATCAGGGCACTGGCACTTGCGGGGGTCTGGAGGCTGCCGGCCCCGGTGAGCTGGTAGATGGCAGTCCCGCTTCCCAGCTGGCGGTTGATGACCCTGCCGGTAGCAGCGTCATAGTAAATGTCGAACTGCCCGTTCATCATCGGATGCTGGATCAGGACAAAGTACTGTCCGGATGAAAGGGCCCGGGTATCGGCAGACGTGAGTTGATATTCATAGGAATTATCGGCATTTGTCGAGACGGTTGTGATCTTCACGTAATTGTTCCCGAACAGCCAGACCTGCAGGCCATCCCGGGGGTGACCGGTGGCAATGCCGTGGATATATACCGGATCTCCGTTGGCAATAGCGGGTGCTCCGGAAAAGGAGCTTCCGGGCGAGAGGGAGATGGCCGCGACCGGGGAAATGACCAGCATGACTGCCAGGATGAAGAGGATGACAGAGGTGCGAACAGGAGCGTGTATCATAGTACTCAGCCGTTATTATGCCTTAAATGATGATGAAGGTGTGGCCTGTTTTACCGGTTCCTTCGCGGTATATCTAAATAGTAAAATAGCAACCAATCCTCATGGATTCAAAACAACAAACCGTTCGCGTAAAAAAAGATAAACCGATCTGTGCAAAATGCCAGGATACCAATCTCAAAGTCCGGCCGGATGGCAGCTATACCTGCAAGCGGTGCGGGTACGACAGCTCCAAATAACCAATATTTTCAAAAGTGAACCTGCCAGAAAAGGGATTAAGATTCCCCGTATTCTTTGACGTATTCTCTATACTCAAGCCAAAGGTGCAGCTTTTTTAACCCGGCGAAAGGTTTTTTTTTAATTATGCGGGGGCAATCTTTTTTTCCCTTTTGTTGGGCCAATCCTCATGAACGGAAGTTCGCACCCGAAGCATGAAAACCGTCCTGGATTTTCTCCCGCCCCGGTGTCTCTCCTCAGGTAAGGCGGGGGAGGAAGGTTTTATTTTCATTCTTAAACTGTCGCACAGTAAGCCCCGTCAAGGGCGGCGATGTCCATCCAGCATTGGGAGTAGAAAATATCTTGACCTTCGTCAACAAAGTTAAGAGCGCGATTTTCACGTCCACTATCCGCTTTCCCTGATATTATCAGGAACCGGTTCTCATGCCGGCCTTCCGGGGAGAATATTGCAATTTGATTTTTCTTAAAGGAAGTTTAACCCCGGGTCAAAAAATATCCCGCGAAAAAGGATGGAGAATTAAACGAGAATATATAGTCCGGTAAAACATTTACCGCTCTTCTGAGAACTGTAAAGGCGGGATGGCACAATTTACTTCAAGATAATTTCCCAGCAGATCGTTTCCCAGCTCTTTCCGGTTATGTGCCGGTAAGGGTTTCCTGTCGCAACAGAACGAAAATTGCCGCCCGTTGCCTTCCGGCGATCGCGTGCTTAAGCGGAACAGGGTCTCTGCGCAGTTTTCTGATATGCCAATGAAGAGAATCTCCCGGGTGCCGGCATCAAAGATAAGGTAATCCCCGGGCTGGGGCGGGACGATCCCGACCTGGGAGGGTTTTAAGTCCCTGCGGGTACTCCAGGACAGACCCATCCAGCCCGGGTCCCCGGGTTTTCCGGTTGCCGGTAACGGAGATGCGCTCGGTCCGCCGGAGGGGTTCAGGGGATCCCGGTCGCCAAGTTTTCCCCCCGGACTCCCGTTGTCAATGCCCGATGATCTCTGGTACTTCCGGTGAAAACGCCCGAAATTGCAGGCCGGGGATTCATGAAGATCCTGGCGGTAACGGTATAACAGGTAACTCCTCACGCCCTTGCGTTCGATTTCTGAACCAGTCGATGGCGTGACTGAACACTCATAGGTATAGTTTTTGGCATCTTTCCATGCCCACAGGGCCGGGGCAACCGGATGCGGCTGGTCCTCAGGCATCCTGCTTTTCATGCTGTTCTGCCGGATCTCGTTGATGCATTGCCGTAATGGCTGGCCGGTCTGGCCGATATACATCAGGGAATTATTTTTGGCAGCCCGGATCCGGAAGAGACCGGGCTCTGAGGGAATGGTATCAAACCGTACATTGGTTGCGCTGAACGGGATCCATGACGACCATGGAAGCCCATACCAGTTGTCTGAGAGAAAATCGGGATACTTTTCAGGATCTGCCATGAAACACCAGCATTTATTTTTATTGCCAAAGAGGCCCCTTGCTGATGAGATCTGTGTATTGCCTTCCTAATACAATTTCTGATATATTTCTCATCTTTTTTGACAGATACAGGGCTTATGTTTTTTTGTTGTCAACTTCGTCTTTCACGAGGGAGTAACTCACATTTTCCGGGACCCCGGGATAATTAAAAAAGCATGGGAAAACGCACCCTGGCCATCTTCGTTTTTCCGGAAAAAAGCCAGATTTTTTTTAAGCTGGTGCTCCTGCCTGGAAGCCTTTGAAGAAAATACATACTGATAACCGATATCCGGCAGATTAAAAAAAAGAGAAAAAATTATCCGTTAATGCACTCAGAAGCGGGGCTTCCGGTGTTTCGGGAGGCAGTCTCTGCAGTAGACGGGCCTTCCCTCAGTTGGCTTGAACGGTACTTCGCATTCTTTTCCACAGTCTGAACAGACTACTTTTGTCATTTCACGGGGACCAAAGTCACGGGGACCCTGGTTGCCGCCAAAATTTGATGATCCATACATGATAAATTACTCAAACAGTCTGATTATAAACTGTAAATTTATATTTGATGCCGGGGTATAAGAGTGTCTGTATTGGGAGTGGCAGAAAATCCGCATTATCCCGCAATAATGGGCACCGGTGTAGTTTTTTCCGTGTTTTGGAAGGGTATTTTAAAAAAACGCGCACGGATTTTGGAGTTTTTACACCATCCAGCAGGTCCGTCCTGGTGGTGTACCTCAGAAAATTTTCCTGCCGGTGACCGGTTCCGGTTTTTACCTGGCATTCATTTCCTGGGACCCGGCATTTTTAAATTCTTCAGTTTTCCCGTCTGGGAACATGCGCAGGCTCGCGGAAAGGGCAGCTTTCCGATTATACTGCAGGACAAAAAAGATGACAACCCGTAAACCTGTAACCGGTAATTTTTTGGACCGGCAAATCCCCAAAATCGATATACCCGGTTTTTAAGCCCATGCAGATCGCTATGCAGGATTAAACAGAGGAAACAAACTAAAAAAAGAGAAAAAATTTTTCCGTTAATACACTCAGAAGCGGGGCTTCCGGTGTTTCGGGAGGCAGTCTCTGCAGAAGACGGGCCTTCCCTCAGTTGGTTTAAACGGTACTTCGCATTCTTTTCCGCAGTCTGAACAGACTACTTTTGTCATTTCACGGGGACCGAAGTCTCGGGGACCGCGGCTGCCGCCAAAATTTGATGATCCGAACATGATAATTACTCAAACAGTCTGATTATAAACTGTGCTACTATAAATGTGGCCTGAGTATAAGAGGTTCTGTATTGAACCACAGGTTTAGCGGAACAAATCCATGAAAAATGATGGTTTTTGTCCCAGCTGCCAGGTCCCCTTGTATAATCCGGTCCAGGCATACCGTATGCCGGGTCCCTGTATGCATGGTTTTACGGCACAATGTGTCCCGTGCGCGGGTGCACCGGAAACCGGTTCCAGATTTTTTTTAGAAATTTCCGGTTTTTCCCGGTACTCTTTTTTAAAGCCATCCGGGCATCACGGGTGTAGTGAGCGGGGTTAACAAAATATCCGGGTACGACGGAGGTCCGGATGGTTCCCTTTGGGCTGCCACCCCCGGGGGGAAAGAGGGGTAACACACCATCGGTCCGGAACTCATGACCATCAGTTACCGGAAATTCCAGGGTTTTTTACCGGGCAAATCTTTTCTGCCCGAAACTCCGGAAGATGCCGGTGCAGGGGAAGGAATTGTTTCAGATAAGCGTGTTTTCCCGGGAACAAGTGTCGGGGATCCGGTATGCGCAGGCACCGGCTCGCTGCAACAAAAAATTTCCGGTGAAAAAGAGTACTACTTGTTCCTGAACTGGAACTCAGGGGCTTTCCGGTACTGCTCAAAATAATTGCCTGTCAGGTCATTTTCCCGTTCCCTGAGCTGGTGCGGCAGTACCGGGTTTTCCAGGCCATGGAATGAAAACCGCAGTTCTTTTTCACTCCTGGATTTCCGGGCATGGTCTTCCAGGCGCCGGGCACAATTTCCTGACTGGCCGATATATACAATCTCCTGCGAACCGGCATCGGTGAGAATATACAGGCCCGGGCCGGCGGGTGCAGCAGGGATTGTTCCCGTCCCAAGGGTTTGAGGAATGCTCCAGGCAAGTCCCATCCAGCCCGGTTCACCGGGTGTTCCGGCTGGCTTTAGCGGGGGAAGGCCCGGGCCCCCCGCCGGGTTATCCTTCTGCCCTGCTTCCAGTTTACCGCCGCGAAGGCTCTCTTTCCGGGACGTGGATCGCCGGTAGCGCGGGTGGATACGGCCGAAGTTGCACGGCGTTGACTCACCCTGTTCCTGCCGGTACCGGTATAACAGGTAACTCTCCATCCCCTGTCGCCCGCTGGTAGTTGCATCGAGCGGGGATGCCGAACACTCGTAGGCGAAACCTTCAGCATCCTGCCAGGCCCAGAGAGCCGGCGCTTCCGCGTGGGGATCGGCCCAGGGCATCAGGTCCCTGCCTTTGAGTACCATGCGGAGATCGGCCAGGCGCTGGTGGAGGATCTTTTTTGTCTCGCCGATATACATGAGGAAGTCTTTGCCCGCGGGCCGGATGCGGAAGAGGCCGGGCTCTTTGGGGATCTGCCGGAGTTCGTACTTGTCCGCGGTAAACGGTATCCACGGGGTCCAGGGAAGGGAGGCCCAGGTCTCAGAAAAGAACTCTTTTGCCGGAAGCTCATTTACCAGGATATCGGAATCAGGCACCATACGTGATCATACTCTGGGCGGGGAACGGGATAAGCGTGGTGCCTGCCGCCAGGAGCAGAGGAATCATATCTCCGTCACCAGCAGATCCTTGGGATGAGAGGTGAAGTGCCCTGCAAAGCCAGCCCCTGTCTGCCCGTGAAGGTTTGAGCATGGATATCCCGGCACGTAAAAAAAAACAGAACTGTAAGATATAAATCCTGCCGTTGAATAAAAACAATTGAAGCATTCATATCCGGTTGATCCAGTTTCTCCACGATACATTCCCGACAACAACTTATTACCCGTTCAACCTGGACATTTTTACCCGGACGGATTCGATTGCCTTTGAAAGTCCCGTGACCTTCTTCATGGGCGAGAACGGGACCGGGAAATCCACCCTGCTCCGGGCGATAGCAAAACACTGTCACATCCATATCTGGGAGGAGCGGACCGGGCACCGGGACCCAAAAAACCCGTTTGAAGACCTGCTCCACGAGAATATCCGGGTCGAGTGGACTGACGGCAGGGTTGCCGGCTCATATTTTGCATCGGAAATTTTCCGGCATTTTGCCGAAGTGCTGGACGGGTGGAGCAGGGTTGACCCGGGCTGCCGGGATTATTTCGGAAACGGCTCCCTGGTTGTCAAGTCCCACGGCCAGTCCCACATGAGTTTCTTTGAGAACCGGTTCCGACGAAAAGGCCTGTACCTGCTCGATGAACCGGAGAATGCCCTCTCTCCCACGCGGCAGCTCGAACTCCTGCGCCTGCTGGGGGAGATCAGCCGGCAGGGCAATGCACAGTTCATCATCGCCACGCATTCTCCCATTCTTCTTGCGTTTCCTCAAGCCGACATATACTCCTTTGATGCAAGTCCCATCCGGAGGATAGCGTACGAGGATACGGATTATTTCCGGATCTACCGGGATTTTCTCAACAACCGGGCGAAATACCTGGAGGGGATTTGAGGGGTGTAAAAAAGATGAGTGGCAGGTAAATATCGCGCCAGGTTTCAACGGCCGGAGTATACCGGCCGGTAAACGATCACAGGAAAAGATCTCTTTTTTTATTATCCCGATGCTCTGCGATTTTAAAGTGTATCCTCACGGTGGAGATTATAGAGCCGGGCCACCGGCAGTATGATGCAGGGTTCCTGGCTGCCGTCACGTAATCGAATGCAGAGGGATATACACTCTTAAGGGGGATATCGCCCGGCTCCTGGACCTGCACTGGTAAAAAAATTATTCACTTTCAACAATGAAAGCAATTTTTAAGTCAGCACGATATTCGACAATCCTGTTGTTCTTTACTTTTGCCGTAAAGTGCTGCACATCCACACCCGTGATATTCCTGATGCTCCGGGATGCAGCTTCGATTGCATTTGTGGTGGCTTCTTCCCAGCTGTTGGGGGAGCTGCCGATCAATTCAACAACCTTGGCTACAGCGATATGCTCATTTTTATGGGTATCTTTCATTTTTGTCTTCTCCTTAAACGCCCGGTTTCGGGTTGGTGTGAGGAAGTGGTTTGGCGTGATATGCTTTTTGCTGAAATGCAAAAATCCACTTTGATATTTTTATTGTTACGCCTGACTGGTTTATCCCAAAAAACCCTCGTCCTGACAGCCCGGGTAATGCCGGGGTTTAACCCGGGTGAAAGGGTAAACGGGTACCAGTTTTAGGAATGAAGGGGGTTTTTTTTACGAGAAGTCCTGGCAAAAATAATGTTTCTGTATTTCTCACGGTTATGGACATTCCCTGCGTAAACTGTGGTATCTGGTATAATGATGACAAAAACCCGCAGCAGGTAAATCATCTCCCGGGGAAATGAATTTTTTCCCGGGTTCAATTTCCAGTTTCTCGTCCGCTCGCGGAATGTTTTACATTTTTTTTAAAAGTCGGAAATACCCCCGCTCTCAAACCGTATTCAGAGTACATCAATGACTTTTTCCACAGAGGTCTCAAACGGGTCTTTTGAACAGTCGATCGTTACATCCGCATACTTCTCATACAGGGGAATCCTCTCATCATACATCTCGTGCAGGGTCTCGCCACGGGAGAGGACAAGCCCCCGGGTCGTGATGTTCCGGAGCCTTCTCTCCATCTCTTCAAATGAGATCTCCAGGTAAACGACAATGCCTTTTGATTTGAGGTGTTCCATTGCTCTCCTGCTGAAAACAGCACTCCCCCCGGTGGCGATAACCGTATTGTGGCAATGAAGGGACAGGATCGTCTCTTCCTCGATCTTTTTGAACGCTTCGGGCCCGCCCGTGTCAATAATTTCCTGCAGGAGTCGTCCGGTCATTTCCTGGATCGCGATATCGGTGTCGATAAATTTCATTCCCAGCGTTTTTGCCAGGATGACTCCCATGGTGCTCTTTCCTGCGCCGGGCATGCCGATGAGGATGATGTTTTTCATGGCGGGATTCTCCGGAAGGTATTGTTCGTGCCGGGTAATATTGAAAAGCACTGAGGGGAATTACCCGCTGTAAACCAGGTACGATCTCCGCTCCGGGTAAGCAAAGTGCCTCTTCTGCAGTAATCCGTACTTCTTATATGCATCCTCCGCAATGAAACCGCTGTTGAGGGAACCGCTGTGCACAGGAACGGTGAACTTTATCATCCGTTCCGCACTACTGAGGAATTAATCTTTATGGGGGATACCCGTAAACTGAGGTGAAGAGCGGTATGAAGCCCCGCAAACACGAGATACCGACCCTGACTGATCTGGAGGCTGAAAACATAGTGACCCGCAGAAATGAAGAGGATCCCAAACTGCCCATCCTTCCTGACGGGGAAGCTGAAAACATCGTAATCCGGAGAAACGGAAAAGCCCGTTGAGGGTCCCGGGGTGGCGGGCATGACGCTATAGCTCCACAGCCTGTGAGGCCTGCCCCGGAGTTGAGTTATTACCCACGGTTCCGGAAACGGTATCCCGGTGAGCGGACAATCGTGCAGGGATTTTCCTTTGTCTGCCAGGATTTATTGCACCAACGCGAGCGCGGGATCCTGTTCATTACCCATGAATGCCCACTGCATTTTCTTTACATTGCTAATGTATAAAAGTAAATTTACGCCGTATTTTTGTTAGTGAACAGGGAGAATATTCTTGCGGTGGTAACACTTCAATGGTTTTTGTCATCCCGCAGCCAGCAGGGGCTTGCACCGGAAGGTGATGAACGGGGATGAAAAAGTCGAAGAGTATCAGTCCCTTTACAAAAACCGGCTCTTCAGTCTCGCCACATCTTCCGGCAGATCCAGAACATGCATCTTCCGGTGGCAGTTGGGACAGAGGAAAACGGTATTCTCCCTTACATCCTCTCCTCCTTTGGAGAGCCAGTGGATGTGATGGGTTTCGAGATAGGGTTCCCCGTTCCGGGTACTGAAAGGAGCGGGCTGGTTGCAGAGCTGGCAGACTCCTCGTTGTGCATGGGCCGGAACGAGCGGTTCCTGCTTCAGTTGCGGGGATGCTGCACTGTGCATCCTGCGCCCTTTCAGGGAGCCCGGTGCCGGGGATCCGGGATCTGATGAGGTGAAGGTTTTCCTCCGCAGGAGTTCCTCTTTGGTTTCCTCTAATTCCCGGTAGTGGAGCGGGGGCCGCTTTTGACCGGTGAGTTTTAAGGGAAAGATGCAGACCTCCCGGAGATTCTTTTCACGGTCGGGCTGCCGCGAGAGGAAGGGTTTGTCGGAAGGTTCCACTTCTCCCATGTACACATAGTGTCCCGGGACAAATACTTCAAAAAGGTAGAGGCGGACTCCCCGGGTTTTTGATTCCACGAGTATTTTGTTCTCCGGCAGCGAGATCCCCTGTTTGCCGCCCAGTCCCCGGCCGGTATAGTGAAAGAAATTGTTCACCCATGTGTCTTCAAACGGGGAGCTGGTGTGATCCGATACAATCACGAAACCACCGGCCTTTAACGATCGCCGCATGGTTCCTTCGGCCCCGCAGTGGAAGATGGCCCGGAGGGTCTCGTTGTCAATAGTGTCACCGGGTTTGAGCGGCACCGGGAACTCCACCGGGACCGCACCGGGTGACGGGGCATCTTCGAACGCTACATCATAGTGGCCGGCCATATCCCTCCGGGTAAAGTACACGGAGGGTGTTTCATTGGATTCTTCCCGGCTTTTCTTAAAAAACTCCAGCCACCGGGGATATACGGTGCGGAGAACTGCGGCAAAGTCCGCATTCCACATCATTCTTGTTCTGGGAGAGAGGTGACTGGTCTTTTCAATGAAGGCATCGAACTGTTGATTCTCCAGCCAGAAGACGACTGCTCTTTTTTTACCCGGCTGTAAGTCCCCTATCGCGAAGAAGTCCCGGATCTTTTCGGGGATTATGGTCTCGCGGAAGAGGAAGAACGACCGGTCGGTCTTTTTAATTGCAACGGGCCCGGGTTCTAGAGACCAGGAGAGGGAGTGGAAATCTTCATCAAACCCATCGGATTCGTCTTCATGGGGGCCCGTATTGTGTTCGTGCATGGTTTGCTTCCAGAAGGTTTTGGGAGATGGGGGGATAAGGGTTATCGCTCATCAGGGCTGAGTTGATTTTGGCCGGCTGAATTTTTTTAAAACTTCTAAAATTTTTCAGATCAAGGGAAAATTTTGTCCTTGCCCTGGTTTTACGGTAAAGCAGGGTTACTCCGGATAATTTTCTTATACATCCGGTAAACCGGGATCCGGTTGTTGTGCCGGGTGTCACCCCCAGATATTCTGAGGTTACCGGAGAACGGGAGATGCGGGGTGGTTGTACATGGAGTGGCAAACACTTTTTCCGGCCCTGCGGGAAAGTTACCGGTCAAAGGAATCCGGGATTTTTTTTTTAAAAAGAGAATAATTCCGGCTGGTTAAAACGCTCACAGCCAGATCGTGACAGACTTGTGGTAACCGGCCCCGCCGTGAACATAGCCCCAGCCGTTTATAACGCGATCCCAGGCATACAGCCAGAACGTGTGCGCACAACGGGTTGATGTCGGGTCGCCGGCAACCGTCGCGTCCCACCAGGGGTTTGGCAGCACGGGCGGGGGTGGCACCGCTGTCGGCGTAGTGATACCGGCCCACCGGTGCGAAGGCGAGATATGGTTGCTGTAGCTGTCGCCAGCCACCGTGGCTGATCTGTTCTCGCCCCAGTAGGCTACAAGGCTCCATCCGGCCAGGTGCTGCTGTGCCTGCGAGGCGGTGATGGTGAAGGTGAACCAGGGATTACCCGTCATCACCACGTCGCAGGTCCTGACAGGTCTGGTCGTCATCTTCGGCAGCGGTGTTACCACCTGGTTGATCTGTAAGAACCCCACGGTGGGCCCGGTATTATCGATAGTCAGCGTTACGGAGCGCTTTTTTACGGGAACCGCCTTGATGAGTTCCTTGTTTTTATCGTACAGTTCGATGATGATGCTGACAAGCCCGTTTGGCTGGCTGCCCGTTGAGAGCAGCATCCCCAGCCAGTAGTTCAGCCAGATCTCGCCCGCGTCCCGGACCGGATAGAAGCCGCCTGCCGGCATGGTGGTAACGAGCTCGAACCGGTCCAGGGCCGTGTTCCAGCGGTAGTCGCTGTATCCCTGGACTGACGCGACTTCGTGACCGGCCGGACCGGCAAGAACCTTGTAGTACCTGGCCTGGCTGTCCCGTGCCAGGTTGAAGTTGATCATGATGGGCAGTGTGCCGCCAAACGGTGCATCCCTGACCTGGAAGAAATAGTCCGGGTCCATGGTTGTTGTGGCATACCCGTCCACGATATGCATGGTATCCACCGGCACAAACCCGATGCCGAGCAGGAGCGGCCCGGTGGATGCATAGGGCGTGAGGAAAACCTCATCAATCTCCCGGTGGCAGGAGATGAGCAGGTGTCCCGGGGAACAGAGCGCAAGGCCCCGGGCACTGTCTCCCACGGGGCCGGCGATATCTGATACCAATGGCGCAGGTATGGTGAGATCCAGTTTCCTCAATAAACCGGCGGGTGAACTGCCCTGGATGAACAGGATCGCTGTCTCGCCGGCATCTGACCACAGCATATGCTGCGGGTAATTGAGACCGGACGCCACCACGGTGTTCGTGCCCGCAGCGAGATCGTACCGGACTATGGTGTTACTGCTGCGGTTACTCACGTAAACATAACGCCCGTCCCGGCTTGCAAGTACCCCGCTCGTGTTGGAGGTGTCCAGCCCGGATGCGACCGCTGATGGCGAGTTGGTTGAAAGGTTGATCCGAACAAGGTTTCCGGCAACGGCCACGAAGGCATACCCGTGTGTCTCATCAAGACCGATCTGGTTAATGGATCCATTGCCCAGTCCGCTGGCAATGACAGTCGCGGCCGCACGGTTGAGGTTGCTGAGCGGTACCCGCAGCAGGTTTCCTCCCCCCACCCTCTCAGAGATATAGGCAGTATTGCCATCTGCGCTCAGCATAATATCAGACGGGGTGTTGTAACCCGTACCAACAACTGTAACCGGTTTGGGACTTATGGAGGTATTGCTGATCGCGGAGAGAGCATAGATCTTGCCGTCACCCTGGTTTGCCACCAGGAGTTTGTCATGGTCCTGCCAGTACGCACAGCCGTCATATGTTCCGCCCGTTGGAGGGCTGATTGAATGTGGAATCGGTAGTGTCATGATTATCTTTCCTAAACAACAGGCAACGTACGTGTCCCTGTCTCTTCATCACTTTCATCCGTGTCCGTTAAGGACGACGGTTGATGTATCAGGATATCATTTTGTGCTATATAATTATTATCTTCTATAAAATACATCAGGAAAAATGAGGAAAATATTGCAGGGATAATTCATGTGCAGGAACCGGTACCTGGAGGAATTTTAAAGAGACCCGTGCGATCTCTTTCCCTTGAGCCGGGCCGAAGGATTAATCGACCAGCAAACATTTAACAGAATATATCTTTGTTTTTATTATCACCATGCTCCGCGATTTCGGTATACCCCTCACGATGAAGATTATGGCGCTGGGCCACTCGCTGTACGAGGCGGAGTGCATGGCCGCCATCATCGCGATCGAATGCCTGGTGGTATACACGATCATGGGATACCGGTTCTCGTTTGATGAATCAAAAGAGGAACCCGGTATCTTCTCCGCACCTGCTGTCATCCACACCGGAACCCGAAAAATCGCGGGCTGTGAAGCTGTACACGTGGATGCCCGGAGAAATTCTCCTGCTCTTTTAACAATGACCTGATCCGGTTATCGTCCGGGATGTACAGGCTATTTGTCTGGTCCTGCATCTCCGGACCGAACCCCGGATGCAAGGAAATTATTCCTGCAGAAGAGCGGAGGCTCTCTTTCTCATGAACTGCTGCTGAACAAAAATGACCAGAAAGCGAGGTGAGCACTATAGGAAATGATCTTTGTACAGGCAATCCCATCCCCCGGAATTGCGGAAAATCTTTTGGCAGGAATCTGCCGGAACCGGAAATTAATCCGGTACGTTATGATGCAGAGACTGGCGGTACCGGGCGGGAGAAGTATCCGGAAGGATTCGATCCGGTGACCGGTGGTATCGGGTGGGAAACCCGGCCGGAAGGCTATGACCCGGAGATTGCCGGAACCGGATGTGGTCCGGAGATAAATCCGGCCTTGTCTTGTCCGGATAAAGAACCCGGCCGCCTGGCCGCCTTCTCAACCCGGGTGATCAGGCCGGGCCGGTAATCACCAGTTCCGGTGCTTCAACCCGGCTGGCCCCGGCCCGCAATGGCTTTCCGGGAAACACCCGGAAAACGGTACCTTTTCCCGGCAGATCCGGGCAGGCAGGAGATACAATTCCCTCCTGCCGGTCCCGGAAATTTTTCAGGGAGGTTTTACCAATGGAAACGGAAATTATGGGGATCATCCTGGGAGCAGTGCTCCCGGTCTATCCCCTGCTCTTTGTCATCTACCAGAGAATCGGCAGGTATGATGAGATCGTTGAGGAGTTCAAACAACTCCGCACGGAACATGAACATTACAAGGAGGTGCATCATGAACACTGATCCCGCACCTGTAGCAACCGTAACGGGTCTCTACCGGGGAACCTGGAGCGGGCTTGAACCGCTGAGCAGGGACACCCCGCTCACGCTCGATGAAGTCCGGCGCAACCCGATCTTCTATGAGCTGGAACTGCACCCGGAGGCGGGCGATGAGAACCTGATCATCGATGTGATCTATGACAACATGTCCCCCCTGCGGCTGCAGGATCTCATGCGGGGAACCGATATTCCCCGGGGGGTCCGCTTCTGGCCGGACTGGTTCGAGATCCCGCCCTACCGGGAGATGCGGGATTGCGATGGCCATCGCGTGTACCCCCGGGCCCCGGGTATCCACACGGTCCGCATCCGGACCGCAAAGCGGAAGTTCGACCGGATGGGAAAGGAGCGGGACTTTGGCCCGGCCAATGGCGGCTGGACAAGCCCGCTCTTTGAACTCACCATCACGGCGGATGGTGACGATGTTTGAGAATGTTGTCGAGACCCGGGCTGCCATCTGCGGTACCGGGTGCCTGCTCGCCCTTATTTTTTTCGTATCGCACCTGCCGCTCATCCTTCTCATCATACCGGTTGCGATCCTGTTTCTCGGGATTGTCGCGGACCCGGAGGAGACCCATGCGGTGTGGTACGGCATGCTCTACACGCTCGGCATCTTTGACCTGTCAGTGCTGGATGAGGAAGAACGGGGGACCTGTTCGGTGAAAAAACACTACTTCTGGTTCGGGGAGGTTGCATCAGCAGCTCTGCTGGCACTCGTCTTTTGCATCCCGCTGGGGATATTCCTGTCCGGGAGAACGGATATCACGCTCGCGTTCATTGGCGCGGCTATGCTGTTCCTGCCGCTCTTTGTCTTCCTGCCCCGGCTTATCCGGCAGGGAATGAAAGCAGATACCGGATCAATCCTTGACACGTTTGGGAAGAACGAACAGGTAAAGAAAGTGTTCTGGACCCTGTTTGCTGCACTGGCAGGCATCGTGCTGATACGGGTGGTGGACCCGGTGACTGCACAGCAGGTAGTGGGAATGATTACGGGCATGGGGGGATGATTAACATGCATTGATTCTTTCTTTTACCGGAGAAATGACCCAAAAAATCTCACTCTTTTTCCAAAAAAACAGTTTTTTCCCAGATACCATCATTCCTGCATATTCCTGCAATCCGGAAGATCCTCTGATAAGTGCTACCATGCATTACCAGCCCCGCTGCCACACCGGTACCGGACCCGGTTCTGCACCCGGGCCGGATATTCCCACAGTTTTTCTTTTTGAACTCATCTATCTGGCATCAACCGACACCAGCAGTGAGACAGTTTCTGATTCGTAAAAAAATCTGTCCATCCCGTCTACAAAGATTGAGAATGAATACCAGAATAGTACCGGAATAATCTGTCCGGTGCCGTAAAAATCACCGGATACAAAGCACCGGCACGATTCGGCCTGATACTCAAATCGTTCCGGAAAATTTTAAAAAAAGTCCATTGTCAATATTCACATCCGGGGGAATCCGGATCGTTTTATGGGGATCGCGGATGAATTCTGGCAGGTTCGTTTTTTTTGCATTCCATTTCCGGCAATACGTTTCCGGCACCGGGAAATGACCCGGCCCGGTAAAGCAATATTGTCGGGCAGGCATGCAAATAATGCTCCAATACTAATAGATTTAATGAGTTGGCTTTTTATATTTATTTTTGATATGTATATATTGGGATTTTCTTATGGATACTTCCGAGAATAAACGCAATATCTCACAAAATTCCGGAATCCGGGGTGCGGAATTTACCCTTGTTGTGTGCATGTTAATCGTGTTGACCGCCCTGGTATTTGCAATCCTTATCATTCCCATGCAGTGGTCAACCGGTGCAGGGACTACTTCGCTTTCAGAGATCCTCAAATTTCGGGCAGAGATTCTCACGGTTATCATAACAGCATTCAGTGCATGGATTGGGGCTGGTGCTGCCTACTTCTTTGGCAGGGAAAACATGCGCGAAGCAACCCAGGCCATGCTTGACATGCGCCAGCTTCCTCCCCGGGAGAAGCTGCGGCAGATCTCCTTAAAAGAACTGCCTCCCCGGCCAATCACCTGGAAGGTAAACACCGAAGACTTCCTTATCACCGTGTATGATAAGTTAAAAACGGATGTTTCCTGGTGGTTCATTGTCATCACAAAAAAAGATGGGTCTTTGGAAACGGTAGTCCACGAAGAGGCGATATGGCGTTTTATCGATTCACTGGCACTCGATGGCAAGAAGCCGGATGAGGAATTGAAGAAGATCACCGTCCAGGCACTGCTGGATTATCTCAAGGAAGAGAAGAACAAGGATCTTGCGACAAAGGTCAAAGATATCTACATCAGGGTCACCTATGATTACACTCTTGGTGCGGTGAATGACCTGATGCTGGATAAAAAACTCTTCCTCTCGATTATTACGGATGAATCGAACAAGCCGGTCAGCTATATTTCATCCGATGATGTCCGAAGGGAATTCTTAAAAATGTCTTAATTTTTTTTGCTCTGTTGAAATCCCGGTTCCGGTGATTCACTTTCATTCATTGGCTGCCGGGAAGTGGAGATGGGAGAAATTCTCCCAAGCCTTGCTGATGAGTGCAATACCATCCTGCATCAGATGTTCTATTTTCTGACACGGGTCCTTGCTTTTTTCTTTCAATCATAACCGCAACCATCTAACCAAATGTTGATAATTCCTCCCCACAATGAAGGATAAGACAATACATGACGGACTCGGCACTTTTACGGATCATCGAAGTCATCGTCCGTACGCTCGACCCGGATACCATCATCCTGTTCGGATCCCGTGCACGCGGTGACGCACGGGAAGATTCCGATTTCGACATCTGCTTTTTAAAAGACGGTATTACCCAAAGGCGCCCGCTGGCACGCAAACTCTATCGTGCGCTCTACGGCGTCGGCGTCCCGGTTGAACTGATCGTGGAAGCCTCGGATATATTCTCGAAAAACAAGGATAACCCGCATCTCATCTATCGTGACATTGCCCGGGACGGGAAGATAATATATGAAAAATCGCATACTGGTTGAACTATTGGCTCAGCCGTGCTCAAAGTAATCTTGACCGGGCACGTGCAGGAAAGATATGGGAGACCATCCTTTACGAAGACCTCTGTTTTGACTGCCAGCAGGCTGTAGAGAAATCGCTCAAAGCATTGCTGGTGGCTTTAAGATCGGGAGAGCCCGCATACCCATATCATTGGCCGGCTGCTCGAAATCCTTGAACAGGGCGATATGAAAATTCCTGATGATATCAAGTGTGCAGCTGATCTCACCGAATATGCGGTCCATACCCGGTATCCCGGCATCTATGAACCGGTTACTGCGGAAGAGTTCCAGGAAGCACTGGCGGTAGCGGAGCGTATACATGAATGGGTGGATGTCCAGCTCAAATCACGGGCAGGCAACTAAATGTCCGGCAAAATCCCTGTCACACGAAAAATTATGTTTCAATAATATTGTATCAGTACCCGCAGTGCAGCCCCGCCAGTATTGAAACGGAAGAAGGGAACCAGGGATCTCTTTCCCTTATTATTCCATATCACACCAAATCCTGTTTTCATCAAAACCCGAATGTAGTACCCTTCCGGAAATTATCCACTCTCTTTCACCGTAACGATGGATCAGCATAACCAGGACGAAAAACCTCATCCACCGACCCGATACCCTCATTGCTTCAGGCACTCTTAGTGAGATACATGGTAAATCTGCGTTCAGCCGCACTCGCGGCGGCCTGCATCCTCATCCCCCTGGTCTCGGGGGCCGTCACCGGTCTCCTCACCATGGGCAGTATCACGACCTGGTATGCCACCCTCAACAAGCCCTGGTTCACTCCCCCGGGGTATGTCTTTGGCCCGGTCTGGACCGTACTCTACATCCTGATGGGAATCTCCTTGTACCTGATCGTCTCGAACGGGTGGGAGAAGAAGCCCGTGCGGATCGGCATGCTCCTGTTTGGCCTCCAGCTGGCGGCAAACATAGCCTGGTCGTTCCTCTTCTTCGGGCTGCATTCACCGGTTGCGGGTCTTGCCGATATCTTCCTGCTGCTGGCCTTCGTCATCGCGACAATCATCGTATTTTACCGCCAGTCAAAACCTGCCGCCCTGCTGCTCATCCCGTACCTTGCATGGATCTGTATCGCCACGGCCCTGAATGCCGGAGTTGTGCTCCTGAACTAAAATTCAGGATACCGTAAATAACCCTGCAATATGCGGCCGGGATGCCGGGTACGGCAGCGTTAAAGCCAACAGGAACCACGGGCACCCGCCCCCGGATGGATGACCCGCCACCCATCAGCGTTGCGATCGACACCCTGAAAAAAGCATGATTTTGGTTAATAAAAAAATCATTTTTTTTAGAATGCCTGGTTTGTTTACCGGCTGCCCGCCTCTCCGGATAAAACGATCGTTACGGTATGAAAAAAATTCTACAGCAGATGCATGAGGCAGGGAAAATGACTCCTTTTTAGTACATCTGTTTGCCCATCACAACCCCGCGTATCCCGCCCCGGGGTTCCTTGACATCCCCGACATACCGCGGGATCATGTGGCAATGGCAGTGCATCACGGTCTGGCCGGCCGCTGCCCCGGTATTGAACCCGATATTGTAACCGGCCGGCCGGAAATTCTCCTCAATTATTACCCGGCAGTCATCGATCAGGGCAAACAATGCGAGCCGTTCATCAGCCGTCATCGAGAAGAGATCCGGCGTATGCCGGAAGGGTATGAGAAGCAGGTGGCCCTTGCTTGCCGGAAAGCGATCCCAGCGGGCATAACAGAGCTCGTTCCGGGCAACAATATCATCGGCAAATGGCGTGCAGAACGGGCATTTTACGGGAACCATGTCAGCTATATCTGGACGGTGATTGGGTATGAATTTTATTTATTTTACCATGCCGCTTCCGGGTCCGGGATATCATGACAGCGCTGCCGGTGGCAAGGAAGGCACCCGGGATCGTGATATGACTGAAATGAACAGATTCCCATTCTCTTTGAGAAAACAGCGGAAAATCCGTTGTATTTTTACTCCGGGAACAATCAAGATCGTACAATTTAAGGAAAGACTCAGCGGGGCATGGCGCAGGTCCGGGTTTTCTCTAAATTTCCGCGTGTCGGGAACTGTTTTTCATAAAAAAAGATAGCTAAAAACCTGTCACGGAACGGATTCCAGGTACCCCCCATAAAGATTTTCCATCAGTATTATGCTCCGGGGAGGATCATAGAATAGAAGATGGCTGAAAACAAGTACGAATCATTGAAAATTGAGAACATCGTTGCTTCCGGAGCCATTGCCGAGACCATTGATCTCGTAGAGCTCTCATCCAAGGTTCCCAACTGCGAACTCAACAAGAAGCGGTTTCCCGGTGCAGTCTATCGTATCGCCGATCCCAAGATTGCTGCCCTCATATTTTCATCGGGAAAGGTTGTGCTCACCGGCATGCGAAACCGTGAGGCCCTTACAAAGGGACTTGCCGTCATCACCAAATCTTTGAATGACGCGGGTATTGTAACGCTCAAAGAGCCCAAGGTTGCGATCACCAACATGGTCTGTTCATATGATCTTGGCAAATACATCAATCTCAACAAGATCGTAGTCACGCTCAATGTGGAAAATATCGAGTACGAACCCGAGCAGTTCCCCGGCCTTGTATACCGGATCAAGGATCCCAAGATAGTTGTCCTCATCTTCTCTTCCGGAAAGATCATCCTGACGGGCGGCAGAAATCTTGAAGATATCCGGAAAGGTCTTGGTGTGCTTGAACAGAAACTCTCAAGCATTATGTAAGAGATTTTTTGTTTATTTTCAGGTAAAAAAAACAATCTTCTTTTTCTTTGCTGTCATTCTTCCGGGTTTTACCAGGGAAAACCAACTCTCTTCCACTCTGCCGTCATGCAATGGATTATTCCGGTTTTTTTTAAGACTCTGTCGCGACCCCACTGCTTCCCCACCGGGGCTGTTTAGGTGGAAACCGGGGTAAAAATCCCGGTCGTTTTTATGAATTCTCCCGCGGCCCGGTATCAGGTAACAGATCAGACACTGCTGGTGCATGCGAATCATTTTTGTTTATATAAAGAAAAACGGGGGTACCGGAATGCAAAAAAATTTACCTATAATAAAGCTTGTCCGTTAGTATTATGATCAAGTGAGAATCATTCTAGAGCAGATGGCTGACAAAAAGTACGAATCATTGAAGATTGAGAATATCGTTGCATCCGGTGTTATTGCAGAATCCATTGATCTTGTTGAACTCTCCAGTAAGGTCAAGAACTGCGAACTCAATAAGAAACGATTCCCCGGTGCAGTCTATCGTATCGAGGATCCCAAGATCGCATCCCTGATCTTCTCATCCGGCAAGATCGTGCTCACGGGCATCCGCAACAACAAGGCACTCGTGGACGGGCTTGCAATCATCATCAAGTCATTGAATGATGCCGGCATTGCAACCCTCAAGGAACCCAAGGTTGCGATCACCAACATGGTCTGCTCGTACGATCTCGGCAAGTACATCAACCTCAACAAGATCGTAGTTACGCTCAATGTTGAGAACATCGAGTACGAACCCGAGCAGTTCCCCGGTCTCGTTTACCGGATCAAGGATCCCAAGATCGTAGTCCTCATCTTCTCGTCGGGAAAGATCATCCTCACGGGCGGCAGGAACTTAGAAGACATCCGCAAGGGTCTTGGCGTTCTCGAACAAAAACTTGAAAGCATAATGTAAATCAGGAAAATCTTTTTTTGGCTTTTTAAAAAAAAGCTGCAATCATTTTTATTGGATTATTTTTTACCGGGTGGTTACCGTTGGACCGGCCGGATCCGGGATATTTCGTTAAGGGTTGTTGCGGGAGAGTATCGCTGGAATGCAGGAGAACTGATGTTGAACGGGCCGGGATAATTACTCCGGTAATGAGGAATAAATCCTGGAATCGCAGTTTTTCTTGATGATTTTTCCGGGTATTTTCCAGAATCGCTTCGGTTGAAAGTCATATTTCGCGACTCGATTTTCTCTTTAGATAACCGGGAGTATGACCCCCTCTCTCCCCCAGAGGGAGGTTATCCCAAGGGGTGCACCCCCCCTGACTCCCGGGTTTATCGGGAGGTTTTCATGAACACGCGGAAGGATTTAGTATATATTCCCAATGGGACATTTGTATTTCACTCCGGGTTTTCAACAGACTTCCTGAAATCATCACCGTCCCGGATTACCCGAATGAAAAAAATGTTGCCGTATAATACCCACGGTTCCATTCCCTGCAACCGTTATTCAGGACATGGAAAAAGAGGAAAAAAAGTTCAGCGATTCCCGTTCACCGGAAATACGCAACTGCATTCCGGAACAGGTGCATGTTCATGGATTCTGTTGGCACGGGCACTCCCTTGCGCCGCATCTCTTCCTTTCTGAGCGGCCAGTCATACAGGTTGACAAACTCCATTGCCCGCTCGGGATGCGGCATCAG
>JANYKQ010000044.1 GCA_025358115.1 Methanomicrobiales archaeon
GGCTATTCGTCTGGGAAGGGCTCCGGAAAAAACTCAAATTTGTTACGGTGATTTCGGTTCTTCGATCTCTCGGTTGATTGGAGGGTTGTAACGATCGATGACTATCCAAAGTTCATGGGGGAAAATTTAGAGAAGTACTGAATTTTAACCATTGTAAGCAATACGCACCTTTATCCCGCGAAGGACCAAAGGGGGCTTAAGAAATATAAAAAAAGGAGATTAAAATGGGACATATCCGGACAGATTCGACGCGGCGCTACCAATGCGCCCACCTTATCTGTGCCTACCTGCTCTCCCAGAAAAAGATCCAGCTCGTGGTTACTTCTCGGGACATTGCCCGGTTCCATCACCTTTCACGGAAAGCCGCACAGTCGGTAAGTGCCCTGCTCAATTTTCTTTATACCAACCGGATACGGGAATCACGTTTTGGTTTTTATATCCTGGGAACGTCTCCTTTCAGGAAATGCGATTATCCGCATCACTTCACGTTAGAACTTATTGACGGGGCCCGGGGACTGCTCTGATGGTTCTCCCAAAGGCCTGAAAGGAAAACGCCGATACGTATCGAAGGTTAAATTTTCCGCCCTGCAATTGCACAGCGGCTACTAAAAAAAAAGGATCGTAATGACACACACGTGGTGGGGATGGCTGGACCGGGATGATGACCGATCTTCCTGTTCATATGATTTCATCGAAGTCCCTCCAATATGGGAGAACGGATGGTTCCGGCTTGGTGCCGGAGCAGCGTGTATCTGCCTGGTCTGGTTTTTCTGGATTTATGCAGGGTGATAAAAGTACTATCTCATTTTTTATTTATTTTCACGCCACTCTCCGGCTCTTTATCTTCAACCCTGCCTAAAGGGTTCCGGGTAGCATGACTGCAGAAATAAAACTCACGGCATTTGTCCTTTTTGTTGAGGACATGGAAGTATCGCGAAGATTCTACGAGATCCTCCTTAAGCAGGAAGTTGCCATGGACCATGGGCTCAATGTCGGATATAAAAGTGGTCTTGCCCTCTGGCAGCGGGAATATGCCCTCAACGTGATCCATAACCGGAAGACGGAACCAAAGAAAGGTAATGATACCGAGGTCTATTTTGAATCAGAGAATGTTCATGAGGTGTTTGCATCTGTCAGCTCGTACGGTGCGGAGATTGTCCACGATATCCGCGAACAGCCCTGGGGCCAGCGGGTCTTTCGTTTCAATGACCCGGATGGTTTTATCATCGAGATCGGCGAACCCATGGACGCCCTCGTCCGCCGTCTGGACCGGGAAGGGATGACGGGAGATGAGATCGCAACAAAGACAACGCTGCCGGCAGGGATTGTGCAGGCAATCCTCGGGTAAAAAAGGTCTGTAAATCTCACAGCCATCCGGTCGGCCGATCAGCAACCGGCCTGATCCCCCTTCTCCCGGCATACGGAACGGTAAGGGAGCACAAAGAAAAATTCTCATCATTGAGTCCGTGAAAGTTGCCGGCCGGGTTCCCGGGCAGAACCCGAACCCGGCATACTGCAGAAAAGCGGACAAAAGATCGTTTCGTAAAGAATGTAATGCATGAGCAGAAGAGTAAGGATATCGGAGCTGTGCGATGCCAAAACCTCTTCTTCGGGAAGCCCTCATACGAAAAATTCCGGTCAATACCCGTACCATTCATACCGGGACTTGTTTCACTCCCCGGGAATTACCCCCTTTCCCTGCAACTCTCTTAAACGATCGTAACCGGGCAAAAGCCTGTTTTTCACGTGACGTGTATGTGCACACCGGCAATGGTATTACGAATATCGTGAGGAATTCGGCCGGGAGTGCATTGCCCGGAAATTTCCGGTACGGGACCGGAGCCGGATGGGGCAGGGGGCGGGACCGGTGAATCTTTCCTCCGTCATGGCAGAACGCGACATTTACCAGGATGCCGCAATCCTTGGGACGGCGGCAGCAGCTCTCCTGTTGAATGTGATCGGGATTCTCTATGGAATCACCATTCTCCTCCCCCTCCTGTTTATCCCGGTCGTGATTGCGGCATACCATTACCTGCGGTGGGGGATCATCGTTGCCTGCTGCATGGGCGGGCTCTATTTCTTCGCAGATTATCTCATCACTGGAAGCACCCCGTCTGATATTGCCGGGGCGCTTGTCATAATCGGGGTTATGGTCGTGATAGCGTGGCTGGTCATGACGCTCACCCTCCGCCTGAGGGAACAGGAGGTACTGTACCAGGGCCTTTTTGACCATTCAGAGGGAGGCAGTATCCTTGTCAGGCATACCGGTAACGGCAGGATCATCGAGGCGATAAACTGGAAAGGTGCCGATCTCCTCCACCGGAAAACCCGGGATCTGGCAGGAACTTCCTTGTCTTCTATCTGGAACGCGGATGCCGAGGGGGAATTCTTCAGCCGGCTCTCCCGTGAGGGTGCGGTCTATGCAACCGAGACATCATTTTTATTACCGGATGAAAGATCGTTTGTTGTCCTGGTCTCTGCAGCTCCCCTGCCGGAAGGCCGGGCCATCATTACCTTTATCGATATCACGAGCCGCGTCCGGGCAGAGCAGGCACTCAGAACCGCGAATGACAAGCTCAACCTCCTCTCGCGCTTCTCGGCCGACCACCTCCACTCCTCGGTCGACCAGATCCTTGATGCAGCGGACGCGGCGGATGCAGATTGTAAAGATGCAGGAATATGCGGGCATCTCGATCGTATCCGGACCCTGGCCTGGAACATTGCCCGCCAGCTCTTTCTCACCGAGTCCTACAAGGATCTCGGGACGTCCCCGCCGGTCTGGATGGGAATCCGGCAGGCTTTCGAATCCGCCCGGCTGGTCCCGGATACCGGAAAGGTTGCCATAAGGATCTGGACTGAACGTCTCGAGATCTATGCAGACCCGCTCTTTTCCGATGTCCTCATCCACCTGGTAGAAAATTCCCTGCGATATGGCGGTACTACCAAGAACATTGTTGTCACGTACCATGAGACTACGGAAGGGCTCGACCTTTCTGTCCGGGACGATGGCGCCGGAATCCCTGAGGAAAAGAAGGAACAGGTATTCGATTACGATTCCGGGGGGCAGGCCGGCATTGGCCTGTTCATCTGCCGGCAGATTGTAGAAGTGACCGGCATGACACTCAGGGAAACGGGAATCCCGGGTAAGGGGGCACGGTTTGTGATCCATGTCCCGCCCGGGAAATACCGGATCGAGGGAACCTCCGGTGACGCCCCGCCACTGCCCCTTCCGGCCGCTTCTCCCCTGCATGTCATCCGGCACAGTACCGGAGTCACGGTAAAAGAGCTGGTATCTGCAGAATTTTCTGTTGCCGAAGCCCTCTGGGTCGATTACCACCGGATGATCGGAAATTCCGTAACCGACCGGATATTTGCGGCTTTCCTTGACGGCCAGGTAGTCTCGGTAGCCCGGTGCAAATGGCACCCGGACGGGCATGAGGTTGATGGCGTATTCACACCGGATGCCCACCGGGGTCACGGGTACGCGAATGCTGCGGTCTGGGGACTTATCGAAGCGTGCGGGAGTGACATCCTCTACATGCATTCGGTCTGGAGCCTCTCAAAATTCTATGGCAGTTTCGGGTTCGTTCCCATTGATGAGAAAGAGCTCCCGCCTACCATACGTGAACGGTATGCATGGGCACAGGGTGAGATGGAAGGAGCAAATGTTCTCCCTATGAAGCGAACCCCGCCGCTGGAATAACACCCTTCCCGTTTTTGTTCCTCTTTTAATGAATTCCCGGGAAGATCAAAAAAGTGAAGCAGGATGTATCTGATTAACCATCCCTTCAGGCCGGCCCGGTGGGACTCGATGCATCCGCCGGCACGGCAACGGGTATCTCGATCTCCATCCGGTCCGCCCGTTTCAGGACCATATTCATTGCTGCTTTTTCATCCGGGGCTTCAAACATGACTACGGTATCGTACCTTCCCAGCGTCCACCATATGCCCCTGTATATGATCTGCCCCTTCGTGTCGGTCTCGATATCCTTCATGTTCTGGGCAACAACTTCTTTGCTCAAGGATTTTTTGAATTTCGCCAGTGCAATAAAAAGCATCTCTCACCTCGTCCCTTTTCAGGATATTTATCCTGCGGGTGGAGATAATATAAAATTTTCTTTCGGATACTCCGGGGTGGGATCCTTTGTCAGTGCTGCACGTGGCTTCCGTCGCAGAACGGCTTGTTGCCGGACTTCCCGCACCGGCAGAGGGTTACCCGGTTCCTGATGGTGTACGGTTTGCCATCGGCAGACACGACCGGGATGCAGCCCCGTACCCAGAGCGGCCCATGCCCGGACCGGGCCGGGTATTCAATGACCACGATGGATTTCTCCAGCTCCGGCTCGATTACCCGGCCGCTCTCCCGGTCCCTGACAACGAGCCTGCCCGAAGGGCAGTTGCCGGCCTCTTCGATTGCTGTCTCCTTTGCCACCGGGTTACCTGACTGTTTCGTGAGGTTCCAGATCCCCCCGGCCCTCATGCAGAAGCGGGCATGGACGCAGAGTCCTTCATGATCGGTGAGTTCCAGTTCCGGGCCCGTTATGATCTTCGGGTGGCGGAGATAGGGCTCGCTTCCGGCAGCCTCGGTACCGTTGAAGTGGATCTTCGCGTGGGTCCCGTCACAGAACGGCTTGTTCTCCGAGCGGCCGCACCGGCACAAAGCATACTTCTCCTGTACGGGATACCGGGTGGTTTCTTTCCATTTCCGGCAAAATCCCTCGTCATCGTTGCAGATCTCTTCCTGTACCAGGGGAACTGCGCCTTCAACCAGGTAAGGCCCGTTCTTACTGACGGTGATCTTCATGTCATCGTTTCTGTTGGTTACCGGATGCTTACAGTTTTCGGTCATGAGGAGATTATTTCCACTTTTTTTTGTAAGCGTTTCACGCAGTTTCCCGTTATACTCCTGCTGAGATTCGTTTCACGGTGACTTTTGCCGGCAAGAACCGGAGACCACGGGTCCACTTTTCATGGACAAAAAGAGCAGTTCATTCTTTAAAGCATGGCACTGCCGGACCGGGCTCCTTCTATTGGGATTATCATCTCAAACCGTGCGCCTTGTCCGGGTTCGCTGGTTTCCGTAATCGTGATACCGGTGATTGAGAGGATCTCCCGGGAGAGGAAGAGGCCGAGACCGGTGTTATGGCCGAACCCCCGCTCGAAGAGCCTTCCCTTGTCCTCTGCTGACAGCCCCTCCCCATCATCTTCGCAGATGATCGTTATTCCTCCCCCGGTCTCCCGCATAAAGAAACAGATGGAGGTCATCTTCGGCCCGCCGTACCGGAGCGCATTGTCAATCAGGTTATAAAAAACCTTTTCAAAAAGGGGATCTGCATATACCTCCAGTCCGGGGAGATCTGTTGAGACTATGATCTCCCGCAGGGGAAGGGCCAGCAGTGCTTTTTTAACGAGACCCCCAGCATTCTGCCAGACCGGCTCGTTCACTCCCAGGTCCTGGTACTCTTTGGTGAAGGTGATCTGGTTTTCGATTGCCTGTTCAGCTTTCTCCGCCTTGAGAATAAAGCCCATTGTTTTCTCCGCATTCCCGGGCGTCTTTTTCGAGAGGGCAAGGTAGGATCTCAGGGCCAGGAGCTGGTTTTTGATATCATGCCGCGTGATACTGGCAAGGAGGTTGAGCTTATGGTTTGTCTGGTGCAGGGCGGCATCAATCTTTTTCCGTTCCCGGATCTCGCGATCGAGCTCTTCTTTCTGCATGCCGATCTCCATATGGGCTTCGATCAACTCTCGCTGCATATTGACCAGTTCGTTGTTTACCCGGGAGAAATCTTCATAGATCCGGTGATCCGGGGATCCCAGCGAGGGTAACCCGGATTTTTTCGAAGTACCTGCGGGTTCAGGACCGGGCTGGTACAGGGCCGGGGTACCAATGATGAGGTACCCCGGAGTATAACGGATACCTGTGCAGCACAGGAACATTTCATGGGAGACCCCGGCAAAACCGAGGGGCTCACTGATAGCTCCCCCCGCAGAACAAAGATCGGAAAAAAACTGTCGTGCAGCTTCATGGGATTGGGGAAGGGCAGAGGCCAGGAAATGCTGATGCACGGTGATGGGAGGAAAAATCCGCAGATCCTGGCGGAGAACGGATTCTACTGTGCCTGAATGATCGCACTGGATGATAAACCCGGTGACTTCTGCGGGTTCGTTCATGATATCGCCGGAGAAAGCCGGTTACCCGTAGCAACCGCATCAGCAGCGTTGCCGGCATAGGCATCAGCACCAATCTTCTGCCAGAGACCGGGAACAATATTGAACGGGTATCCGCCAATGATGATCTTCACGCTCCGGGTATCCGGGTCCGCCCGCAGGGACCGGATCATGGAGTCTACACGGGGAAGATGAAAGGACATGGTGGATGAAAGGGCCACAACATCAGCCTTGCGCTCCTTGACAGCAGCCACCAGGCCCGGTACCGGAGTATTTGCACCGATATAGTACGTGTTCCACCCGTCCATCTCAAAAAAATCAGCCACCATCCTCATCCCGACTTCGTGAAGTTCTCCGGACACGCAGGCGGCCACCAGCGTCTTTCCCCGGCGTTTCTCGTTACGGCTCCCGGTCAGGATTGCCGGGTAGAGCCGGGCCAGAATCAGCTGGGTTGTTGCCGTTGCATAATGTTCCTGCGCCACACTGATCTTCTGGATCTGCCAGAGCCTTCCGAGTTCGCGCAGCACAGGCTGGAAGACACTGAGGTAAATTTCCCGGATTGACACGCCTTTTTTTATCTGGTCATCTATGATTCTCATGGCGGCCGGACGGTCGGCGGTGAGTAATGCATCAAGATACGCAAGTGCCACCGGGGCAAAGGGATTATCCGGCTGGATATTGGAGGGCACGTTGGTCGGGGCAGCGACCAAAAACGCAATGCTTTCTGAAATAATAGCATCTGATCTTGCCTTTAAGTCGTCCGGCAGTTCTTCATGAAGTACTTCTTTTAACACCGAGATGTTGGAAGAAAGACCGTTAGCCGGCATGTGCAGGGCGGAGAGCATCACATGAGCCCACCCGACTGAATCCAGAAAGATAGCGGCTTCATCCATTGCAAGAGATTCCTGCAAATACAGGAGCGTGTACCTGAAACCCTCGAGTGTCTGTTCTTTCAGGTAAGGACTGTAATAACGGAACATGCCGGGTTGCTTTTCCAAAAACCGGGTATACACTTTGAGGGCAAGAGCCTCCCTGTCCATCAGGACCGGCTGGTAAATCCCCGGGTTCATGATTTACTGTCGTAATTTCAGGTTATTATAAACTTCGATATTCCTGCCGGCCTATCAAACGGTAACTTCATAACAATCCCGTTCCTTGATGAAATGTAAATACCATGACGCACCCGGTTACACCCAGGGACCCGCTCCCTTCCTGGAACTCTTTGAAGGCAAAGGAATCCCTCATCCATTTCGTGGAGCTGGTGACGGGGAAGCGTCCCGGTGGCTTTGTCCCCCCGGAAGAACGCATTGCCGTTTTCGATAATGACGGCACGCTCTGCTCGGAAAAACCCGTACTTATGCAGTTTGCCTTTACCGCGGATCGCATCCGGAAACTTGCACACATCCATCCCGAATGGAAAACCATTTCACCGTTCAAAGAGTTCCTCTCCGGCGATATGCACGGTGCCCTTTCCGGGGGGATGGGAGCGATCTCCGGTATCCTTGCAGCAACGTACGCCGGTATGACAACCGAAGAGTTCGAGCACGAAGTTTCCGCCTGGGTAACTACCGCCTGCCATCCGGTCACCGGCCGTCTTTATACAGAGATGGTGTACCAGCCGATGCTCGAACTTCTCTCCTACCTGCGGGAGAACCAGTTCAGGATATATATCGTATCGGCGACCGGTATCGATTTCATGCGACCCTGGACAGAGAGGGTGTATGGCATTGTGCCGGAGCAGGTAATCGGCTCAAGTATCCGGCTGAAGTACGAGGTGCATGACACTATCCCGGTCCTGGTGCGCCTCCCCGAACTGGAGATCTTTGACGAAGGGGGGGAAAAACCCGTTGCCATCCACCATTTTATCGGAAGGCGTCCTGTCCTTGCCTTCGGGAACTCGGACGGGGATATCCAGATGCTCCGGTGGGTAGTATCCGGCAGCGGACCGCGGTTTGCAGGGTTCATCCATCACCCTGATGCGGAACACGGGCAGGCAGACCGTGCCTGCAACGGGAATATGCTCTCAGGAAAATCCGACCGTGCGCTGGCCCAGGCAAGGACCGAAGGCTGGACCATTGTTGACGTACGCGAGGACTGGAAGACCATCTTTCCGTTCGCGACCTCTTAAACTTCCGGCAAAAAAGCATCCCTGGCCGGTATCCGGCCCGGGAAAACCCGGGGCAGGGCTTGTGCCCCCTCCCGCGATCATGGCTCGCCGGGCCGGCACCGTTTCCATTACACTGCTCACCAGTGTCCGGTATCAACTGGAAACCGCTCTTGTAGATTTGAGTGAATTGCACAAAACGCCGGTAAGGAAAATGCATCCCCAGCCATACCGGTTCCCACAGCAGTCGTCCCGGTTCTTTCCGCCTGATTTCATTATACTCAAATAGTCTCTCACCCTAATTCCATCAATGAGCCTCAGATCCATAGCGGCAGTTCTTCTTGTTGCCCTGCTGATCCTAACCGCCGGGTGTTCCAGTACCCCTCCACTTTCCGGTAGTACCGCAACCCCAACGGTTCCGACAATACCCGCCATACCTTCGGTATCCTCCACATCGCCTGCTGACCTTGTCACCTTTGTCACCAACGCGGTCATCTACTCCCAGCGGGTGGGAAAACCGGCAGCTCTCCGGGAATTTGCAGACCGGAACGGGTCATTCACCCGGGGAGACCTCTATGTCTGGGCCTATGATTTCAATGGCACAAACCTTGCACATCCCTACTATCCCGGGTATCTCGGGCAGAACAAACTGAACCTGACCGATGCATCCGGGGTAAGGATGATCGAAGAGATGCGGGACGCAGCCCGGAACGGAAGCGGCTTTGTCACCTACTCGTTCGAGAACCCGGTGACCGGGACCATCGAACCCAAACTGGCCTATGTCAGAAAGGTTGATGACACGTGGTGGCTGGCATCCGGTATCTATGGATCGGATGTGAGCACTCCGCATGAGTCACCCGACATGGTCCGGCAGATTCTTGTTGCAAAAGTTGATCATGCGATCACCTTTGCCCGGAACACCGGACGGGAAAATGCCCTTGCAGCTTTCAATAATGTCTCTGGTCCGTTTGCGGCAAATGGTACCTATATCTTCGCGTTCGACATGAACGGGACAAACCTGGCAAAACCGTTCGAGAAGAACCTCATCGGGAAGAACGGGGGCAATGTCATGGATCTGTACGGAGTATCCATCGGCAGACAGAAGATATCGCTTGCAGAACAGGGTGGGGGATTCTTCTATTACGTGTACCCGAACCCGGATACCGGCGAACCGGAGTTCAAGGTCTCGTATGCAGCGCCGGTTGATTCCACCTGGGCAGCCGGAGCCGGGATGTACCTGCCGGATGTTCCGGCAGCCTTTTCCCAGGAGCAGCGCAACCGGCTGGTATCCCGTGTGGGTGAAGCTGTGGCCTATGTGAAGAAGAATGGCCGGGATGCTGCGATCATTGAGTTCAATAATCCCAACGGGTCGTTCTCAAAGCCGGACCTGTTCATCTTCGCGTTCGACCGGAACGGGACAATGCTCGCAAACCCCTACCTCCCGGGCATTGTTGGCATGAACCGCCTTTCGGACCGTGACCCGTACGGGGAATACCCGGTCCCGTATATCCTTAAAAATGCAGAGAATGGCGGAGGATTCCTGTACTATTTCTTTGCTGACCCGGCATCGGATTACCGCGTGAGGCTCAAATTCGGGTACTCACAGGCGGCAGGAGATGATCTCGTCGTTGGGGCCGGGATCTTTTCTGACGGGAAATAAAAAATCCCTTCCTTTTCCGGCAGCGATTTTTTTCCCAGCGTTTTTTTTAAGTAACGTTTGCCTGAACAATAACCCGGGTGAATTAATGTTGCATTATCCTTTTTTTCTCCGGAAGAAGTTTTCATGAGATAATTCCGGAATGGATGATAGCGGGAGTCCTTCTCCCTCATACGATCTGCCTTAAGCAGAGCTCCAACCCGTAATTTGCCAGAACAAAGGTCCTCCTGCATTTTTTCCCGGTAACCGGAATATCCCCCCAGGACAACGGACGAACCAGCCTGCGGGAGTATCCGGTGCCTTACTGCATGATTCAGAATAGTGATAAATACCATTAACCCTCCAGCAAACGTGTAGGAGTATGATGATGATCGTGGAAAGACAACCTGTGAAGTCCCGTATCCTTCGCTCGGTGGGATATGATGACACCACAAAAATTCTGGAGATCGAATTCCAGACCGGACTTGTGTACCAGTATTCGGGTGTCCCGCCAAAAGTGTATAAGGATCTCATGCATTCAAACGAGATTGGAAAGTATTTTTCCGACAAAGTGCGGCCCTTGTTCCAGACAAAACAGGTTGTACCGTAAACAAGCATCCCGGGAATTTCCATAGTGACCGGCCCTGGTTCCCGCGGGGAAAATTGAGCAGAGTTTGTTGGAAAGATTTTCATATTTTTTCCCGACAAATTCTCAATTTTTTAAACATTTCGTAAATCCCATCCGAAATTTTTTACACTATCCCCCGTATGAAAAACTTCAGAAATTATTGCATGAATTAAAGGTTGGGAAACGATCATGAAATTCACGTCTATGTCCGACGTAAGTTTTCTTCGTTCCCAGCCCTAAAACATGCCTTCCTTTCATTTCATCATGCTTATGGTCGATCCGGACTGAGATCGCCCCTCCAATTGCTACTAATTGCGCACATTCGCCTCTCCGTCGTTATTTCCAGAAATCAGGAGCCTTAACGGGCAGTAAAAAATGAATTTACATCCAGTTTCGCTGAATTACGCACTTTTATCAGGGTCACTGGGTGTTCCAGGCCCCGGTCCACCGTCAGAGAGTGGTATTTCCCTTCCCGTACTATTCCCACGTCCGTCCCTTCGGCGACACCGGCGTGGGGGTGCTCTGGTATTCTTAGGTTCACCGACGGAGAATATCCTCTCACTTCGGAGAGCGATCTGCAAAAACAGGGTTCCTTCAACCCCCTCCAGAAATACTGGTTATTGTGCGTTCCTCGATCCAAAGCGGTCTAAAGAGGTATATTTTGGAGCCCGCCTGATGCCTATATGTTCCAAACGGAGTGCATTTTGCGCTTCTCTGAAAAACAGGGGTATGTCTTTTTGCAAATACGGTATACAAAATTTGCCGAAGGGGGTAAACGGAGGCTGAAATGGGCTGGGTTGGGAGCCCCTCAAAAAAGGGTTGTTCTCTGACGAAGCGAGGTTGCACACCCCCAGGCATCTCCCGGGTCCAACCCCATCTCACACCCGTCCGTTTGGATTCTTGCCGGAGATTTCCTGGTCAGACAATGCCCGTAAAATTTTCACCCGGAATTTTGCAGAATTTTTTTTGAACAATTCCCGACCTGATAAAAAACCAGAAGAACTGCAAACCCTTAAGTGCCTCTGCTGAAGTAGTAATGAAGTGAGGCATATCTCCATGGTAAAACTGACAGGTGAGATGAAGGAATCGCTGACCGGGACAAAACTTATGTTCTTGGCAACCTCTTCAAAGAACAGTACGCCCAACGTTGTCCCGATTGGGGCATTCAAGCTTCTGGATGACGAGACGCTTCTTATTTCGGACCAGTTCTTCTCAAAAACACTGCAGAACCTCAAAGAGAACCCGAAGGTTGCTCTCTCCTGGTGGGGAGAGAAAGGGGGCTTTCAGATCAAGGGCCCGGTCACCCTCCACACGAATGACGAAATCTTCCGGCAGGATGTGGCATGGATGAAAGAAGTCAGGCCCAACCTGACCCCAAAGTCCGCAGTCATCTTAAAGATTGCCGAAGTCTACCAGATCAAGGCTGGCGCTGATGCGGGAAAGAAGATACTTTGATCCTTTTTTTAAACCCCCCGGGCACAGGGGAATGTGTCTTTCCTTTTTTGTCAGGGTTTGGATGCGATTCATTACCCGTTCATCCCAAAAACGATCCGGGGTTCACTGATAATCCTCTCTTAATAATCCGCAGCAACCTGCTCATACCTGCCCGGTCCCAGGACCGCTCTCATCTGTGCTGAATCTTTTCATACGACATTTCTGAATCAAAACCCACCGGCTGCTGTTTCATCGCCCATGTGAAGACCAGTGGGACCGGTTCAGACCAGCCCCAGCATCACGCTGACACCCAGGCCAACAAAAAGAATGCAGGTAAAATAATCAAAGCCCCGCTGTATTTTTGGATTGTCCCGGAACGTATCTGCTATGGCCGATGCACTGATGACAACGAACGTACACCAGATCGCCCCGGTGCAGAAAAAGATGAGCCCGAGGAAGAGAAAGGAGACGGGCCCTAAGTTCGAGACCGGATCGATGAACAGGGGTAGGAATGCAAGGAAGAAGAGTGCCACTTTCGGGTTTAACAGGTTCGTGAGCACGCCCTGCCGGTAGATCTCCCATTTCGCGTCGGATGTTTCTGCAAACGTGAAGGCCGGGCGTGGATGATGCCGGTTCACAAGGGTCATGATGCCAAGCCAGATCAGGTAGAGTCCTCCTGCCAGGCAGATCGCGGTGAACGCAAACGGTGAGAGGGCCAGCAGGGAATTGAGCCCGATGGCTGCGGCAAGGATGTGGATGATAACGCCGGTACCGACACCGAGCACCGAGACGATGCCGGCCCCCTCCCCTGTGCAATGCTGCGGCCGATTATGTACAGCGTGTCCTGGCCGGGGATCATGTTAAGTGCGATCCCGGCGAGGAGAAATATCGCTACATTATGGGTTCCGAACATGATTCATCTTTACCTCGGGTGAAATTATTCTGCCTGTTTCAAGAACTCCGCTGGTTTTCCGTTCCGGGAGTCACCTTGTTCTTGATCGGAACCTTTCATCCGGCGGTTGATAAAGACGAAGAATATGGAAAAAAACCCGCACAATTTTTCCAGCAGTCCTTTAATCCCGGTCACCCGGGACAGGACCGGTTCACGGCAGCACCGCCACACGGTTTTACCCCTTCGGTTCCTATGGAGATGTAAAACCCGGCCGGAGAATCCTGCAAATTTCATCCGGACATCTTCGCCCCGCACCCCATCTGCTTCCCTACCCCCCTTTAAAAAATGGATGGATACTCCTGATCTTTTCATCCCAGTGCTCATGTTCCTCATCGGTTTTGTCACCGCGTATCTTTTTCTTCCGCCAGGGGATCAGCGCCATTGAAGGGCGGGCCAAAAACGATCCCGAACGCTGGAAGCTGGAATGCACCCATGATATCAGGAAGGATTCCGTCTACCAGTCCCGCTCAACGCTCAAAGGGAGGATCACCGGGCAGATTGCCCCGTTCCTGCCGGAGTTCCCTTTCTCCCCGGCCTATGCACGGTTCATCGGCAACCCTGTCGACTTTGTGGTCTTTGACGGGTACATGAATGTCAAAGACGACAGGGGAGACAGGATCAGTGTCGTGCTCGTGGAAGTGAAGACGGGAAAGGGTAAACTCGTCCGGGAAGAGACGTGTATTAAAAAAAGCCGTGGAGGAAGGACGGGTATCGAGGTTGACAGTTTTTTTAAAGGATGATTGCGGCGAAAAGGATCGTATGAGTATTGGTTTTAGAAATTTCTGGACAATTATTATCGGTGCGGTTATGTGCCGGGCAATTTCCATGCGCTACCGGCTAAATTTCTCCCGGATATTTTCCTGCGGACCCTGGGATAAAATCGAGCAGATCTTTCATGGAAATTTACCCGGTATGGCAGCTTCAGAATTCTCTGAAGTTCCGGTCAGCCCGAAAAGCCCGGTTCGCCAGAGGGGTTACCCCGTGTCAACGACTGTATCAACAAAGGTAGTGAGTTGTGTCATGAGCATAGGATCAAGTCCTTTTTCGACAGCGAGGAATACTCCGGAAATATCCATAAGCCGGAGTTTGTTGGTCACAAAATGGATGAATTTCGAAATGTTTGCCGATGAGAGGTAGATGAGCATGGTACTGACAGAGTCGTACATGATGCAAATCTTCTTGCCCGAATGATCTTTGAGCACTTCCGTGACCGCGATGCCCATATCGGTGAGATTCGCCGGGTTGTTGATGTAGCGCACGACCCCGGGGATATTTTCAACACCGCCGATAGAGTTGCGGGTAACTGCATCGATGAACGAGACGCTGTCGGGAGACACACCGTTCTGGGCATATAATTTTGTCAGAACCGTGTAGGGAAAGTTCGTGGTAATGACAACCGTATGATAGCCCAGATTCGATACTTCCTTAATAACATCAATGTTGCGCTGGCGGATTGTTCCGGGCGATGCCAGGATCAAAAAGATCTTTTTCTGTTCGAGTTCCGTCGGGTCAATAATATCCGGCACACTATCACCCTTCAAGAAATTTCCGGAATATTTCGGGAATAGATCCGTTCTGTTCGACAATTGCGGTCTGGAACTCCTGTATATTGGCTTCAATCTGGGTTGCGTTCCGGGCCTGCCCTTCGAGCACCGTGATTATCTCATCAGGGGTGAGCATCCCCTCCTTCATGAGCTGTGCTGATTCAAGGAGGGTGTTACTGATGATCCCCACCGGCTGTTTCAACCGCATACTCATCTCGGTCATGTAGGCAACCAAGGCTACCTCCGCCTTCCGCTGCTCGGTAATGTCGCGCCCGATGGCGATCTCATGATATACACTGCCGGCACTGACCTGCCGGGTGTTCCACGAGATGATCCGCTTGTCCCTGTTTTTCGTGAGAATCGTTGTCTCAAGATTTTCAAAATATTTTTGTTCGGAAATAATTTTTGATATCTTTTGCGTTATGCTACGGCGGTATTCAGCATCCGGATAGAGTTTTTTCCAGACCTCGCGCCGGCCAATCACTTCATCGTGGGAATACCCGGTAATCACCTCTGCGGCTTTGTTCCAGACCCGGATTGTTCCCTTCTGGCCGAGTACTGCGATGAGAACATAGGCATTGTCGATAATACTGTCACGAAATGCCTTGGTCTCCCGCTCAGCGGTGACATCCATGCCAACCGCAATGGTCCTTGTCTGACCCCCTTCCGGGATCGTTTTGGTATTCCAGAGGATGGTACGGGAATCCCCTGAGCGTGTGCGGATGACCGTCTCAAGATTTTCAAAAGAATTTTTTGTTTTGAGGATATCCGCAATTTTCTGCGTAACACTTTTGCGGTAATCCCTGTCGGGATAGAGATCTTTCCAGACCGCGTTGCTGCCGATCACTGCCTCCGGCGAATACCCGGTGATGGTCTCTGCGGCATGGTTCCAGGAAATAACCCGGCCCTTATCTCCAAGGACTGCTATCATGACAAGAGCATTGTCAAGGATCTCAGCCTCAATACAGAATTTTTGATTTTGTGTGCTTTCCATCAGAATATGTCCCCCCGTAAAATTCCAATCATAGACCTGTGATTGAGGATGATTCCTGCCCTTATATGAATATATGGGGGAATTTTTCAAAAAGACAAATCCAGATTGCGAACCGGAAAAAAAACCGCATTTTCTTTTTATGCCCGGCTTGGCCTCAATCCGTGAAGCCAATCCCTGTCCAAAACAGGATTGCGGGGTATCCGGGCCGAAAAAAGTTACCGGAACAGATCGTAGAGGGATAACCGGTACTGGCCAAGTTTCCCGTCGAAATTTGAAGCACCGATATACATGACATTTCCGGTAGCCGTTGCGGCCTCGATACCGGTCCGCATAGCGTTCTTTATGGAGAACTCATCAATACCGTTTAGGACAATTTCATAGATGGAGGTTACGCCATCGGGGACCAGCGAATCGGGGATGCGGTCCTTCAGGCCCGGACACCAGCGATGGCTGGTGCTGGCCGGCATCGGGAACAGGTAATTTTTGCACCCCACCTTGGAACCGCTGCCAACAATGCCCCCGGCAAAACTGGTGATGATGCCGGGCATTCCGGCGATCTTCTCCATTGCTGCCTCAGCACCGGCAAGTGCAGACCGCTGATCTTTTCCCATGATAAGAAAGTTGCCACCGGCAATGCCCCTGACAGTACCAAACCGTTCCTCTCCCACATACTCGCCCTCCATCACCGGGATCTTCCAGCAGCTCCTGCCGCCTACCATGCACCGCTCCTCGTACTGGTCCCCGAAGTAGTGCATCCGGGTATAGAACCGGGAGGCGGCCCCGGGAAGACCGTCAAAGGCAGACGCGGTTGGTGCCGGGAGGATACCCTGGGAGATGCGGGCGGCTACATTTGCTTTCATGTTCTTCTTGTCGGTGCAGATCAGGATCGAGATCCCGGTCCTGCCATCCGGGGTCTCTTCCGGTGCGAGGCGACGTTCAATGCCCGCCTCGCAGGGGCAGGCGATCTTGGAGCTGGCAAATCCCGTTGCTTCAACTGCGGCCCGGTACGCCCATTCCGGCGTTGCGGCCGTGATTATCACCCTCGAGATCCAGATCGGGAATGCCTCGGCAAAGGTGTCGAGTATTACGGTGCCGTTGATCTCCATGCTTATTCCCCTTTCTGGTACACGATCCCGTCTTCGGTTACGATTGAGTCCATGGGGGCATCGTTCTCATCGACCGGCAGGTTGTCCATCTCCTGGCAGGCAAATGCAACGCCGATCTTCCGCGGTATGCGGTGCTTTGAGAGGAACCGGTCATAATAGCCGGCACCGTACCCGATCCTTCCCCCCGTCCGGTCGAACCCGAGCATCGGGAGGATGATTGTACCGATATCCTCCGTAGCTGCCGGAATTTCGCTGCCAATAGGTTCAGGCACCCCGAACGTGCTCGGAACAAGCGCAGAAAAATCCCGTAAATAGGAGAGCCGGAGACTCACGTCCTCTTTTACAATGATCGGGACAACAACCGGGTTTCCCTGCTGGAACAGGGACTTGATCAACGGCTCGGTATTGACCTCCTTTTCCTTTGAGGTAAAGACCATCACGGTCTCACCGGGCTGGATAAGTTCCATCAGGTGACGGGAGATACTCTGGCTTTTTTCCCGTCGCTCTTCCGGCATCATGATGTCCTTGCGCTGGCGGAGTATCTGCCGTATGCTGTTTTTTAGTTCCCGCATGGGCAGTAGTAGAGCGGGGACATATTTATGGTTTTATCTCTCCCATACTCCCCCGGTGCCGGTGCACGAGGTTCACCTCACTGCCTTGTACAGGAATCCTGCGGGCAGAGCTGCATGCCGCGGTTGCCAAAGGAAGCCCGGGAATCACGGAATGTTGAATCTAAAAAAAATATCTGGACCTTATCATTTAACATACCTTCTTTGATTCAGACCCGGGTTGTCAAACCCTACCATTTCTCTTTTTTCAGGACAGATACCAGATCTGCATCATCGCCCGACGGTTTTTTCAGGAGGGTTTTGAGGGATGCCATAACCGGCGGTATTGATCCCAGAGAACTACTTGGATGGGCAAAGGATAACATCAACCGGCAGGGTGGCGGGGTTGTTGGGATCAGTTGGTTATTCCCAATTCTCCATCTTTGTCCCCGTCACTTCAGGACAGTCCTTTCTCGTTAAACAATGCAGAGTATTGCTTGTCGGTCTCCCTGATGTGATTGTTCACCCAGTCCTTAAGGAAATTCATCAGGTCAATGGTAATCCCGAGGCGGTTATTGGAAAAATCCTTCTGGAAATCAGTAACCTTTTTCACAAATGCTGCATGTTCGCCTTTATGTTTGAGATACCCGGGATAGCTGAACTGCTGCATGTATCGTTCTTCATTCTGAAAATGATAGACGGTATACGCGGCCAGTTCCTGGAGCGTTCCCTCAAGCGCTTGTTTTCCCTGCCCGGCCCGCATTGCATCGTGCAGCTTGTTGATTAGCCCGATGAGTTTTTTGTGCTGGTCATCAATCTCCGTTACTTTGACTCCCAGCTCATCGGTCCATTCCATGAGTGGCATACGATGCAGTACAGCAGGAGGGCTATTTAAATAACCTCATAAGAAATCTTATCCGGTTGTTACGCAAATTTTCTCAATCAGAAGTATGCCCGCTCTTTTTTGTCCTTAAGGGCTTCTCTAAATTATCCTGATATTTTTCTTATTGTAGAGTTTTTGATATTGAACCAAATCCCGAGGCTTGACACTGTCCTCCTGACTGGAGCAGTTGCCAGTAACAAGACCTGCATAAACATTCTTGTCATCATTGAGTCTTTTCGAGAGATTTACACAAATTTATCGACCTAAAAAAAAGGGTGACGGTGTTTCATGCTATTCGGTTCGTAAAACATGTCTTCTCCCCGCGATACAGCGATCTGGAGAATCGGACCTGATAATGAAATTTTAAAAAATCCAATCGTTACAACGCGAATATGAATCACGAAATAAAATAGTGACTTCTTGGTTTTGTGAGGAAGATGACGATATGCCAGAGAACATTTCAGGCTTAAAATTTTACAAAAAAAGTGTAAGATTTATGCTGAATGCATTACTTCTTCTTAGCTGCTGCATTCTTTGCTGCTGATTTCTT
Organism: Methanomicrobiales archaeon; assembly: GCA_025358115.1. Classification (GTDB taxonomy): domain Archaea; phylum Halobacteriota; class Methanomicrobia; order Methanomicrobiales; family Methanospirillaceae; genus Methanoregula. Next base: position 18,548 of record JANYKQ010000044.1, read on the forward strand.
GGGTTCCGGCTTCTTTGCCGCTGCCTTCTTTGCTGCTGCCATGTG
>JANYKQ010000063.1 GCA_025358115.1 Methanomicrobiales archaeon
TTTGATGAGGTACGTGAATTCATCGATAATAAGATAGGTTCTCTTGGGGAGCGGTTTTTGTGCAATATACATGAAGATCTGCTCCCAGGTATTCATTTCAAGGGTTGCGAGGAGCGGATCGGAAAAATACTCGGCACACCGAGCTTTGAACTGGGCGATCTGGATATGCGGGGAGGCATCTTCAGCGATGTAGAGAATCCCGGGTTTTTCCCGGACAAATTCATCAATGAGCCGGGTCTTTCCGACTCTCCTGCGCCCATAGAGAATGATGAGCCTGCCACCAGGGCCCTGCCACTCCCGCTCAAGCAGAGAGCGTTCCTCTTCGCGGTCAATGAATTCTCTAATCATGATTAGTACTAATCGCGATTAGGAATATAAATATACCGAAGTGTTTTGGTCTTTTGCATGAGTCAAGATCTATCTCGCTCATATTACAAGCATTAACTCATCAATTCCCGAGCATTTTCTAAATCATAATTGGGGAGGGAATTGAAAAATTTTTCATAATTATGGGCGGGTTCAAAAACAATAATCCAAATTATGGGTGCGCCCATTTCTGTGCCCATAATTACCATACAAAGAGGATCCCGGCACGGTCATCCATTCTTTTCCCCAACGCTTGATCAGACGAACGTCCAATCGGATCAGACTTGAGTCTAATACCAACACTACCATTGTGTTCATTTCTCTCGAAGCGGTCACAAAAAAAAAGTTAGAAAATGATTTTTGGGGAAGATTTATTTACCAATCTGAAGGTTTCGTGACTCTCTAATTTATCGATACCGAGAGGTTTGATACCATCTTCGTAAAAAGCGACGGAGTATAGTGTCTCTCCGGATTTCAGACCGATTCTGTGGATCGATCCTAATTTTATGTCGTCTGGATTTTCAAAATCCCCTTTGAAAAGAACGATTCCTGGACGGTAATCACGTATATAACTACTTTCAGTTGTTGAGTAAAAAGGATGCCCGAGTGGGCTGATATGAGTGTCAGCTATATTTTCGGGTGATGGATCATCGGTAATTTGCATACTAATCCCTTGATTTGCCACATTGTCCATTAGGAACATGAAGCCCTGAAAGGTTACTACACCTCCGCCCCCAGGCACATTGACGAAAGCAACGGCTGCTGCACGCCAGATTCGCAGTAATCCCTCATACGCTTCAGATAATTTCTCTACATCGGCCCATTCGTGAGGGAGAATGTAATTCCGGTTTTTTGCATGGAACGTTTTACACCGGAAGTGTTCATAATAAACTCCAGCAATATAGGGGATAGGATCTTTTCCATCAGGGACTAATGTCTGGAGGGGTATTTTTTGTCCGATGTTATTCAATGCCCGGAGCAGCCAGTCTGTTTCTCTCTCTCCGGGGTTGATAGGAGTGATGTCCTGCATCAGGGATTCAAATGCAAGATAGAGATTGCGGTACGCATCATAAAGATCGCTTCCTGATTGAGAAATTCTGTAATAGCGAAAAGCAGGATTCCAATCGGGTTGCGGTACTGGGGGTTGCTCTACCACATTTCCGTCTTTGTCGGTTACGGTAACTGTTGATTCTACGGAAATGCCCATATCCCCGTTTGTTACGATGCGACCGATCATCCGGTCGTCCTGGTTGAAGACAAGGATGTACTCTTGACCGGGATTATCGATACCCAAGGTAATTTTCTGGCCAACAGATAATAGATCCAGATACTTCTGACAAAAATCAAACCCTGTTCGTAAAATCTGCTCTTCCGGTAGAATATCTCTACTACGGGCGACGATGTTCTGATTATTTTTTTGGATCTCCACTTCCCATTTTCCGGACTCGAATTCATAAATACCGTCAACCGGACTTTTTTTTGAGAGAGAAAACGCCACTCCGCTGTTGTAAACAATTCCGTTACGGGGATGCCTTTCTTTTCCGCCAATATAGATTTCACCTATTTGAACCATTATGACCTCGATTAACAATCCTGGATAAACAATTCTTGAATTATTTTCTATCCTCTTATCTCATTCTCATTCATATTATAATTCACAGGATCGCTACGTAATCTGTAAGAGCCACGCTCACGTCAACCCCTAACAGGCAGCCCGTCACGGACCCACTTCCTCTTTTGCCAAAAAGAACACGTTCATCCTTCACAGCTCCTTTGTTGCAGACACCGAAGCAAACCGCTGCGTCTGCTGCATCGCTTCCCGCGAGTAGCAGGGCTCACAGAGCCGGACACCGGTCTCACGGTCGAGATACACGGCCGGGGCCAGATCGCATACAGAACACCGGCCTACGCTGCTGCTGATCCGCTGCATCGATGCCAGGGGAATAGTCCCGGGCAGGGGCGGGGATTCGGTCCGCTTCTTCTGGACTGCGGCGTTGTAACAGATTTTACAGACCCGGCGGGCGTCCTGCTGGTCCTTCGGGCGAGCCTTCCGCACGGCGGTAAATTTCTCAACATACAAGGCACCTTTCCGGCCACAGCAATAACAGATGGTCCGCCCCTCAAAGATCTCGAGTTTTTTGTAATCGGCTGCCTTTATGGACCGGCGTTCCGTGGGATTGCCGGCCACCGGTCGGTTTTCCGGTCCGGCAGCAGAAATGCCCATACCGGCGGAGTGTTCTGCAGGATTCCGTGAGGTAATCGGAGGCTGGGTATCTTCCGGTTCACCGTTCCGCAGCCCCGGCTCGGTTTTCGATTCCGGTATCACGGAATTTCCGGAGTCACAAGCGTATGAACATGCAGATGGACCCGCTGCTCCATCCCCATTAGTGAGATCCGTTTTTCCACCGGATTCACTCTTTTGTACAGTAAAAGAAGTATTTGTACAAAGTACATCCGATTCCCCGCTGGAATCAGTGGCTTTCGATCTCACGGAACCCTCCGTAATAGTGCAGCTGGACTGCCGTGATTCCGTAGGGTCATCCTGGTCCGGATCACGGCTCTCATCGAGCCAGACCGTGCCACCTGCCATCCATATTTTGAACAATTCATAATCGAACGTGTACGCATTCGTCCTCCGCCGGGTGGAATAACCGGTCTGCTCATCTTCCGAGACAACCGTGCGATCCGTGTACGCGATCGCCGGGCACTTCTCCAGCAGCCCGGAATACGTAGCACCCCGGCTGGTGTAGCCATGAATAAGCCGGTGCACGACGGCGTTCGACAGGCCCGTGGCCTTCTGGAGCATCGGGATCGTGAATTCGATCCAGTGCAGGATTGAGATGGCTCCGACCAGGTCCGATTCCATCTTCGTAAGTTTCGTGGTCTGCCCACCGGTCGAGCCGTTCAGCAGACTGTAGAGTCGGGCTGCGCCATCGAAGTCCGCACGGGTCGCCGTAATGCATGGTACACCATTCGCCTCCTGCCGCTCGCGCTGGAGTGAGAAGAGGAGAGCATGGGCTTTCACCAGGCCCAGCAGCATCTCCGGGTTCCGTCGATTTGTCTGGCTCTGGAACCGGATCCGTTTTGCAAAGGGGATAACAACGTGCAGCCGCTCGCGCCCGAGCGCTTCCCATATGGACCGGCACATCAGCACATCGGTCCGCTCCTCTTCGCCGTGCTCGGGCAGGGTCTCGCTGTCCTCCAGAATCCGGGAGAGCACCCGGTTGTCCTGCTCGATCGTGTCGTCAATCCAGCAGGTGAGCATCCGGTTGAATACCTGGTCATCCCCGCTGCCTTCGACCTTTGCCACCCACCAGACACACCGCTCCGGGATGGTGCAGACAAAACCTTTCCGGTCCTTGTTCACGGTCCGGTACATGAACGGCTTCCTGAACGAGGTCGTGACCCCTTTGAGAATCTCGGACATATCATCCGAGAGGCTCGTGTCATCGAGCACGATCACGGTACCGGGCTGAAGATTGTCGATATAGAACAGGGCCTTGTTCGACATCGAGCCGGCCA
>JANYKQ010000028.1 GCA_025358115.1 Methanomicrobiales archaeon
CGGATCGTTGCCGTTTCCCTGGATTCGGAAGGATAAGGGGAATTTATTAAAAATTATATACATTGGCTATCTTCTATTATCATATACTCATTGAAGTGGCCCCCATGATCGCTGTATTGTTCGTCCTCATTATCATCATTGCACTGGTCATCATCACGGCCCTCGCATGGCGGATTGCATCACGCCGTTACATCCTCCCATGCCCCGTATGGATGAAAGGACTGCTTGATCCTCAGTTCTCCGGCAAGGTAAGCGCACGCACAGAAAAAACGATCCGTTATCTTGATCTCCGTCCCGGGATGAACATACTCGATGCAGGCTGCGGCCCGGGCAGGCTCACAATCCCTGTCGCTCACAGGGTAAGCCCTGACGGCATAGTAACTGCAATGGATCTTCAGGAAGGAATGTTGCAGGAAGTGAAGGGACGGGCTCGTGCTGCAAACCTTAACAACATCCGGTTTCTTCAGGCCGGTATCGGGGATGGGAAGATTGAGCGTGACCGGTTCGACCGGGTCATCCTGATAACCGTGCTTGGCGAGATCCCCGACCGGGAAGCGGCATTGCGCGAGATCTTTAATGCGCTCCATCCGGGGGGTATTCTCCTTGTAGAAGAGACGATACGGGACCCCCATTTCCAGACCCGCAGTACTGTCAACAGGTTGGCCAGCGCTTTAGGGTTTATCGAAAAGGAATTTACCGGGAATTATTTTTCCTATATTCTTACTCTGGAAAAACCTTCCGGCATGTTACCGTGAGATGCAAAGGTAATATTTATTTTACCTGACCTGCACCAGCACATACTTTCTGCTACTATTACAAAAGCATTTGATTTCATTCCGGATATTCCGGCAGCCCTCTCCACAATCACTCATCCCCCAAAAGGTCCGGTAAGTGCAGGTTCCAGTGCCTGTCATGAACCGGCAATAGCCAAACGGGATGAGATCATCTGCTTTGGGTGCACACCAGGCAAGACCGGGCATCCCCGGGCTTTGGCAGGACTGGAGCTTTCCTTCTTTTTCCAGATTTGCCCCACCCATTCCGGTACCAACAAAGGGGTGTCCAATCAGAATCCTTAAAGCACTTTCATCCAAATAGACATACTACGGTGAAATTTTTATGATTCGCAGCCATCGCCTTATCCTTTGCCCTGTATTGCTTGTACTTCTTCTTGCCGGGTTCCTCCTTATTAGCGGATGCACCAGTACGGCTACGGATTCCGGTGTAGTCAAAACAGAATCCGGTCCTGTCTCCGGAACCTCAATTGGTGGCATCCGGGCATATCTCGGCATACCCTATGCATCGCCCCCGACCGGTGACCTGCGGTGGAGACCCCCGGTACCGGCACAACCTTGGCAGGGTACCCGCCCGGCAACCGCATATGGGCCGGCATGCCCGCAGGTTGTCCCATCGGATACATTTGCAGAAGGCCAGCCGGGGAATATGAGCGAGGACTGCCTGTACCTGAACGTCTGGACACCGGCCCGGAACCCGGATGAAAAACTTCCGGTCATGGTGTTCATCCACGGCGGTTCGTTCCTGCAGGGAGCGGGCTCCATACCCCTCTATAACGGGACTAGCCTTGCAAAGAAAGGCGTTGTTCTCGTCAACCTGAATTACCGCCTTGGACCGCTCGGCTTCCTGGCCCATCCTGCTCTCGCGAACGAGTCCCCAAATAACACTTCGGGTAACTATGGATTGCGGGATCAGGCCGCGGCCCTCCAGTGGGTAAAGAAAAATATCGCGGGATTCGGCGGGGATCCGGATCGTATCACGATCTTCGGGGAATCTGCCGGTGCTGCAAGTGTTCTTGTCCATCTCGCAGCCAATGACACGAGGGGACTTTACCGGCAGGCGATTGTCGAGAGCGGACCCCTGTGGACAAACGGATCAACGGTAAATATCATCAGCTCGAAGGCAGAAGCCGAACAGTATGGCATAGAATATGCAAAAAGCCTCGGGTATGAAGGCCCGGACGCTATCAGGAATATGCGGAGCCTGGATGCATGGACCCTTGTCAATGCAACACCCGATCCGGCA
>JANYKQ010000040.1 GCA_025358115.1 Methanomicrobiales archaeon
TTCTTGTCGTCCCGCTCTTTAAGCAGTTCGGATATGATGCTCCGTGTCAGTCCGTCCGGTTTCTTTTTGAACCGGATCCCGTTGGGGGCTACCAGTTCGCCGGCCGGATCCTTGGTCTCCATCGAGGCGTTGATGGTCATCCTGGCCCTCGGGTAGAGGGATTTTAGGTCGAGCACCACCACGTTCTCCCGGACCCCCCGGCTCGGCTCGAAGACGGTCGCCCCCTCGAACTCATCGGCATTGGCAAATCCCTTTGAAGGGAGCACATATTTTCCGGATGCCTTTCGCAGGATGTAGACATCGATCACGCTCGATGAGTTCAGGGTCTTGTCGAGCGGGCAGCCGACATACCGGGCGATCTCGCGGTAGAACTCGATGATGTTGTCCTTGTTATTGATCCGGACACAGAGTTCAACGTCCTTGAAATTGTACTCCACCAGGAGCGCCGGCCGGTCCCTCCAGAGATCCGAGATGGTGCCGGTGTACCGCACTTTCTGCTCGCCAACTTCCTCAAGAGCCACGGCATCGAGCCGGTACGACTCTTTCTGGGAGAGGTGCATCTTCTTGTATCCCGTCAGGAGATCGAAGAGCGCCCGCCCCCGCAGGGCATTGCGCTCGGTCTGGCCCGGCAGCCGGGCGAGATGGGTGGCCGAGAGCCCGAGCCGCTCCATACGACCTGTAATATACGGCATATCGAACTCAACAAAGTTCCAGCCGGAGAGTACATCCGGATCCCGGGAAACAATGTAAGCAGAGAACGCCCGGAGCATCGAGACTTCATCGGGATATGTGGAGATGGTGTGCATTGCTTTCCGGAAACATCCGTTGGCAAGCCCTCCCTCGGCTTCTTTATCCGTAATATCCCCGGACTCGCCCTCACTCCGGAAGAGGAATGTGGTATAGTCGTTATCGAACGAATCGTAACAGGTGATGCAGATGATCGCATCGCGCTGGGTATCGGGAAATCCCCGTTCATCCTCGCATTCGATATCAATGATACAGGAGCGGGCAGGTGCGTCCACTTTTGCGGGTTTGAGATCCTTGAAATCCACGATCATTGAGGGAGCAGATACGCCCCCGGTCAGTCCGCAGTCGATCATGAAACGGGTGGCAAACGGGATATCTGCCTCAAAGTGACGGTACCGTTCCCGCACGTCCCGGACATCGCCCGGCTGCAGGACGTACATCCTGCGCAGCGGTTCGTCCCGGATCGAGAGGTAGTGCGTCCCCTCTTCTAACGTGGCCTGTCCCGGAGGTGCGTTGCCTTCGGCCTGGTCCGCGGGTATGTAAAAATATGGCCGGAACCCAATCACATCGAGCCGGAGTGCTTTTCCCTCAGCATTGCGGCCGAAGATGTGGATTACCGGGCCATCCGGCGCCCGGCTGTATTCGACCTGGTTAATAGCGATATTTATGTTCGGGGACGAGTCGGGTGCAGGAGGTTCCGGATGTTCAAATGACAGGGTGGACTGCGTAGCCATCTTAACTCACCGCCTTTTTGCAAAGGTCCGTAACGAAAGTGCCAGCCTCGTTCATCTTCTGCTGCTCCCATGCATCGAGGTGCCATTCCTCAATGGCACCGATCCCGTTCCTGCCGATCCTGACCGGAACCCCCAGCGAACAGCCGTCAATGCCATACTCTCCTTCCAGCACCGATGAACAGATCACCGTTTCGCGGGCATCCGTGAGCACCATACGGGCGAGGTGAGCGATATGCAGGGCCGGGCCAAAGACGGTACCGCCCTTGCCCTTAATCACATCCATACTCGCCCCCCGCAGTTCGGTAAGGATCTCTTCCCGCAGGGAAATGGGAATCTCGCGGGATTGCGTGGAGAAGACGGGTACCTGGTGCTCGCCATGCTCGCCCAGTACAAAGGAGAACCCGGTGATGCCCCGGTTGCGCAGGGCAAGCGCGAACCGTGCACTGTCGAGCTGGCCTCCAAAACCGATACAACGTTCCCGCGGAATGCCCGTACGTTTGCAGAGCAGGAAATTGTTGGCATCCATAGGGTTGGTCACGGTGATCACAATCCCGTCGAATCCTTTGAGCAGGGCAGCGCATTCATTGACTGCGGCAGAATTGGCTTCCAGCAGGTCGGCCCGGGTCTTTACCGAGGGATTGCGGGGAAGGCCGGCAGAAAAGACGCAGACATCAGCGTCACGGATTGCACGTGTATCGGTGCTGATGTCAGTTGCAAGCCCCGTGTGCTGCATATCAAGAACCTGCGCTTTGAGCAGCCCGGGTGCGCTGTCATACAGGACCAGTTCGTCGGCAATACCCATGGTGGACGCAAGGTAGGCGACCTCGCCACCAATCCTGCCGACTCCCACAACTGCAAGACGCGCCATCTGGTAACAATATGGGTATGCTGATCATAAAAAAGAGCCGCGATGCCGGCGGGAAAGGCAGAAGAGCCCGGCCGATATTCATTCGTTTATTGTTTTGTTCATTTCGTAATGATCAGGAAACCCCATGCGATGGGGAGAGGGCAGAATGCCGGACAGGTAACCGGGACCAACCGGGAAGATATTATCATAAATTTTGATAAAGAACGTGATTCCTGGCGCGATTTTTTTGCAATACGCATCATTCCTGTACCCTTTCAACGCCAAAAAGTGTTGAAATACCCGGAGTGGGAACATAAAAAAATATTGTTGATGTTTTGTCCTGCCTTATCACGGACACAGATTGATACATCGCTGGATTCTGTCCAATTCGTTCTCCGGTTTATGAATACTATCCGTTGTCCAGAACGAAGTCTCGATAATGACACGTTTTTCCTTATCACTCTGGCACAGATTACGAAGTGCAGTTAGGGTAAAGGGTAACTGGACTTTTATTTTTTCATGATTATGATGGAAATAGGATTTCCCATCCGGTGAATTATAGGTTACCCCGGTAAAAATAAAATTGGCGTTATCAAGACTCAGTACTTCTCTAAATTTTCCCCCATGAACTTTGGATAGTCATCGATCGTTACAACCCTCCAATCAACCGAGAGATCGAAGAACCGAAATCACCGTAACAAATTTGAGTTTTTTCCGGAGCCCTTCCCAGACGAATAGC
>JANYKQ010000041.1 GCA_025358115.1 Methanomicrobiales archaeon
CGGATCATACCGGCAGCGTGAGGGCATGGGACGGGCAGGCATCAACACACTTGCCGCAGATCACGCACCGCTTCTCGTCAATGGTAAGTTTCCATTCCGTATCGAACGCGAAGACCTCGCGGGGACAGATGCTGATACAGGCCCCGCAGTCAACACACTCGCTCTCGTCAAGGCTCACGCCATGTTCGAGAATATGCACCTTTGCCCCGAGACTGATCATCGTATCGCGCACAAGCTGGCACTGGTCATCCGGCACATCGATGAGCGCTTCTCCTTCGGAGGAGTCAATGACTGCACGTTCCACGTTGATGAGCACCCCCGTATCCCGCACCACCTGCGCAATGATCGGCTTCCTGCCTTTACCGCGTGAAAAATTAACCAGCAGTTTCATTTCAGCCACCTCCCGCCAAAGAGTTTCCCGAGATTCATCGCGGTTAAGATGCCCAGCACCCGGTGATCTCCATCCACAACCGGCAGTGCGCTGATGTTGTACTGCTCGAGTTTCTGCACCGCGATATCCACGGCTTCCTCAGGTTTTGCCGTGATCACCTTTGTCTTCATGATATCCTTGACCAGGTGCGCCTTTCCGGGATTTGCCACCGCTTTGGAGATATCAAAGGTGGTAACGATACCGACCAGGATACCGGCCCCGTTGATCACCGGGAGATGGTTGGTCTCGCCCCTGAGCAGTTTCTTAGCAGCAGTCTTGATCTCTTCATCTTCATGAATACTGACCACCTGCCGGTCCATGATGTCGAGGACCCGCGGACCCTGAGTGCTCTGGTGCATGGGCCGGGATACTTTTTTGGCATCAATCGGGCGCGTGGGTAGCGCAAGCTGCATCTTTCCCTGCTCAACCCATCCTTTCAGCTCCGCAGCAACCTGCCGGGCCCGGCGGAAACTGGAGAGGGACGAGGTCTTTACCTCTTCGCCATTCAGTTCTATCGAGCCGCTGCGCAGTTCGGCATACGTAGCCTTGCGGATAACCGGCCGGCTCCGGCTGGGTATCGCGTAATCCAGGATGTCCACGCTGATATCCTCGTCCCGGACAGCGGTTGCCCGTACGACATCGATATCGATCACCGGCAGGGGAATCCCGAGTCCCACGTACAGCGTGACGCCGTAGCCGGTCATGGTCGCTGCCCGCATGTAGTCCTGCGACATCTGTTTCATATCACCGGTTACCATCAGCGTGCCAAAACCGCCTGCCGGGGAATGCTGGGTTCCCTCGCCGACAACCATACCCTGCGCCCCGCATAAAAAGATCGGGACGCCACTGCCTATCAGCCGGAAGTGCGGATCGTTCGAGATCGGGTTGAGCAGGCCTGCTCCCGAGTACGAGATATTCCCGCAACCGGGCAGCAATGTTCCCATGTAGGTGTGAAGCGTCCGATCCGTGGTATTGGTGGCTGCATTGTAGCGCTGGTAGGCATTGCGCGGGTTGCACATAGTCGCCTGGTTCAGATTTTCCAGCAGCAGTTCGGTGGTGATCGTGCGGCGCGGATAGCAGTCGGTGCCCCGGGAGCTGGCCCGGAGTTCAACTGATTTTCCTGCTACAAGATCCTCGAGCACATGTGCTCCGCCATACTCATCTTCGCGGGTGTCGGACTGCTGCGTTGCGCCGATGTACGTGTCAACGGCCGCAAGTCCGCCATACGCTTCCACATTGTTCAGCCAGATCCGCTCCATGCGGATGGGAGGTTCCGCATGGCCGAAATTAAAGAACGCACCGGAAGAGCACATGGCACCGAAGGTACCGGTCGTGACCACATCCACTTCCTTTAACGCTCCCTGCTCACCGAGTTCGGCAACGATCGCGGGCATCTCTTCAGCGGTGACCACCCGCGCACTGCCGTCACGGATCCGCTCATTGATCTGGCTGATCGACTTGTGCATATCCAGAAATACGCTTTCGTGCATATTTAATATAATCGATATTACTATTGGTAATATATCATTTTTAACCCCCGGCACCCTATCACCAGTATGCATCTGCGTGCCTTCACTGGTGAGATGGAACGGCTCGCCCCGCCCGATCTTGCCGAGGAGTTCGATTGCGGAAAGATTGGCCTGATTGTTGAGGGCCGGCCGGAGATCGATACGATCTGCTGTGCCCTGGACGCAACAGCATCGGTAGTAAAAAGAGCAGTTGAAGCAGGAGCGGACATGCTCGTGGTTCACCATACACCGTTGTGGAAAGCGGTTACCGCCCTTACCGGCCCAACCGCATTGCTGATGCGCCAGCTGCTCGAAGCGGATATGAACCTCTATGTCATGCACACGAATTTCGATCACGCCCCGGAAGGCGTGAACGATGCACTGGCAGAACTCCTCTCGCTTGAAAATGTCATCCCTCTTTCCATAGGCGTCATCGGCAGCTGCCCCATCACCATCGATGAACTGGCCCGGCGTCTGGGGGGAAATATCCGGATCTGGGGAGATCTGGTAACCATGTCACGCCTCGCACTGGTTGCCGGCAGTGGTTTTGATCCTGTTTTCCTTGCCGAGGCAAAAGAGGCCGGTGCTGATGCGTTCCTTTCCGCGGAACTCAAACACTCGGTTGCCCGATCATCTCCCCTGCCCTGCATTGAGGCAACCCATTATGCCCTGGAAGCCCCGGCCATGCGCCGCCTTGCTCTCCGCAAGGGCTGGCAGTACTTTGATGATCCACCCCGGCTCCGTTCCATACTATGAGTGATATCGGGAACCGGATCAAAGAGAAACACGTACTGGACGAAGCCCTGCGTGAAGAAATTGTTGCGGATTTCGGCACAAAGGGCAAAAAAGCGCTTGCTGCGATCGAAGCCGGTAAGATTAAAAAATACCTGGATTTTTTTGTTGTCGAGGGCAGGACAGCTGAATATGTTGTTGACGAGGATTTCTGCACCTGCCGGGATTTCCTGTACCGGGGCAGGACCTGCTGGCACCTGCTCGCGGTCCGGATCGCGATAGGAGCGGACCTTGCAGAACCGGTTGACACATGGTACCAGGAACGGTGGAGCGCCCCCGGGAGCAAAATAATTTAGAAAATTGCAGGAGATCTTCATCTACCCTCCCAGGGGGATGGATTTCAATGATAAAGAAATGAATATTTATGATAAAAAAATCATACAGACAAGAACGAATGAAAGCCAAGAAATCCCGGGCGGATAAAGGAACCACTCAGACACGGCAGAGAATCCTCTTTTTTGATATCATCCGCATCCTGTGCGTCGGGATCATCGTATATGACCATTCCCGGTGGGACCTGATTCCCGGTATCAACCAGTTTTTCTTTCCTGAGGGGTCCGGTCCCTTCAATATCTACACCAGCGGACTCCAGGGATATGCAGTATTTGGCATGATCCTCGTGAGTGGAGCGGTCATTGAGTACAACTACCAGGGCCTCGAGAAACTGCACGGTTATCTCACTTTTCTTTTCCGCCGTTTCATCCGGCTCTATCCCGCATTCTGGATGAGCCTGATTCTCGGTCTTATCCTCACTCCTGCACTCTGGTCAGACAGACTCCCCGGACTCATATTTGAGTTCACGGGGTTCTTTGTCATCCTGGGACTGGGACTGGGGAACATCAACATCATGGGCTGGTTTATCGCAACCATGGTATGCCTGTACCTCCTCTTCCCATTGTTCTCTAAAATCATCAGGGACTATGGCATCATCGCACTCGCCGGGTTCTGCATCATGAGCTGGGGCCTGCGTTTCCTTATTATAACCTACAACATCGTCCCCCTCAACTATTTCTGGCGGTGGTTCCCGCTCTGCAATGCCTTTGAGTTCTGTCTTGGAATCTATATCGTCCAGAAAAGCCTGTTCCCGAAAACGATAAACACCTCCCCAATCATCCGGGAACTTTCAGATGTCAGTTACTATGTCTTCCTTTTTCATATCCTGATTATCGGCATATTCAGCAACTACCTGCTCTTTCCCCTCGGGAGATTCGATGTTGCACTGGCCTTGAACAATGCTTACGTAGCTGATCTGCTCTTTTACCTGCAGATGATGGCCACGGTCCTTATCGCCTCGTGGGTTATCATGAAGATCGATACCAGATTCAGATCATGGATTCTGCAGCGGGACGCAGTCAGGAATTTTTTACAAGAATGATACAGTAGCGATGAAATACATTTGGACCGTGGAATGATCTTCGGACCATTGTTACATATTGGATCGTTCTACGGTTTACTGCTTATACCAGGAACTATTGAATAAACCCGGGGGTAACCCGGCCCATGAAAAACACACAAGACAATACACTAATTAGCGTTCATAATCAACTGTACTGACGATTGAGTGATCGTTCATGCTCGAAGAGGAATACCAGCTGGATTATTTTAAAGAACAGGGGATGGTCCGCAAGATCTGCAAGAGTTGCGGGTCTGCCTTCTGGACCCGTGACAGTGCACGGGAGATCTGCGGAGATGCGCCCTGTGAACCCTACAACTTTATTGGTGAGCCGGTCTTTAAGACCCACAACCTCGACTCCATGCGTGAGGCGTACCTCTCCTTTTTTGAGAAACAGGGGCACACCCGGATCGAGCGCTACCCGGTAGCCGCACGGTGGCGGGATGACATTTACTTAACCATCGCATCGATCGCGGATTTCCAGCCATTCGTCACCAGCGGTATCGTTCCCCCGCCGGCAAACCCGCTCACGATCTCCCAGCCCTGTATCCGGCTCAATGATCTCGACTCGGTGGGCAGGTCCGGGCGGCACCTCACCACCTTCGAGATGATGGCACACCACGCATTCAACACGCCATCCGAAGAGATCTACTGGAAGGACCGGACAGTCGAGCTCTGCGACCAGTTCATTGCCTCCATTGGCGGGGATCTCAACAAGGTCACGTTCAAGGAGAGTCCGTGGATTGGCGGCGGAAATGCCGGGCCCAGTGTCGAGGTGCTCATTGGAGGTCTCGAGATTGCCACGCTCGTCTTCATGAGCCTCGGGCGAAAGAAGACCGACCAGCCGGGATACGATCTCAAGGGAGAGATGTACTACCCGATGAAGCTCCGTATTGTCGATACCGGTTATGGTCTGGAACGACTGGTCTGGGCCTCGAAAGGCTCGCCAACAATCTATGACGCGGTCTTCCCGGAGATGGTGAGCCACGTGATGGGGGCAGCCGGTCTCTCCCACATGCTTGACAACAAGGATTATACAAGAATCCTCTCGCTCAATGCAAAATTCGCCGGCCTGATGGATATCTCCGGCACCAATCTTTTCCAGCTCAGAAAGAAAGTGGCTGCAGCCATTGATATCTCACCGGAGAAACTCGACCGGATCATCACCCCGATGGAGAAAGTGTACGCCACTGTCGACCACACCCGATGTCTTGCCTACATGCTTGGCGATTGTATCGTGCCCTCCAATGTGCGGGAAGGGTATCTTGCCCGGCTCGTTATCCGGAGAACGCTCCGTATGCTGACCGATCTCAAGATCGATGAACCGCTGGCGGATCTCATCGAACAGCAGACCCGTATCATCGGCATGAACAAGTTCGAGCAGGATATAGGCGTTGTCCGCGAGATTGCGGATCGCGAGACCGAGAAATATGCTTCAACTCTCGAACGCGGAACCCGGATTGTCCAGAAGATCGCAAAGACGTACAAGGCCAAGAGCCAGCGGGTGCCCCTGAGTGAGATCATCACACTCTACGACTCGCACGGCATCCAGCCCGAGATGATCAAGGATATTGCCACAAAGGAAGGTGCAGTAGTCGACCTGCCCGACAATTTCTATTCCATGGTAGCCGACATGCATTCCGAATCAAAGAAGGAAGCAGAAGTTGACGCCAAAGCAAAGTATGATGAGCGGGTGCAGGGACTCCCCCCGACAAAGAAACTGTACTATGAGCAGTCGTCCGATATAGAATTTGAAGCAGTTGTCCTGGACTTCTTTGATGGGTATGCTGTCACCGACCAGACACTCTTTTATCCGGAAGGCGGCGGCCAGCCGGCAGATACCGGGACGATGGTAAGCTCCGAGAGTATGGTCAGGGTTGACGATGTCGTCAAAGTTGGCGAAGTAATCCTCCACCATATAAGTGGCGGTGTCTTACAGCGCGGTGACCGGGTCAAGGGAATGGTGGATGAGGAGCGGCGCTGGTCGCTGATGCGCCACCACACGGCAACCCATGTCATCCTCCATGTAGCAAAGGAAGTGCTCGGGGCTCATATTCACCAGGCCGGCGCCCAGAAAGGCGCAGAAAGTTCCCGCATGGACCTCCGGCATTTCAAGCACATCACTCCTGATGAACTCCGCCGGATAGAGACTGCGGCAAACCGCATGATCATGGCCAGCCAGCCGGTTGAGATCTCTACCATGGACCGGACCAAAGCCGAGCAGAAGTACGGGTTCTCTCTCTACCAGGGCGGGGTGCCACCGGGCAAGGATCTCCGTATTGTCAAAGTTGCCGGAGACATCGAAGCTTGTGCCGGTACCCACTGCCGGAGCACCGGCGAAGTCGGGGTCATCAAGATCATCCGGGTCGAGCATATCCAGGACGGTATCGAGCGGATCGAATTTACCGCCGGGGTTGCTGCGGTCTACTACATGCAGCATCTCGAGCAGCTCGTGACTTCCTCCGCGGAAGCCCTTTCGGTGCAGCCGGATAACCTGCCGGCAACCGTGAACCGGTTCTTCTCGGAATGGAAAGACCAGAAGAAAGAGATCGAACGCATGAGCTCAAAGGTAGTGGAGCTCGAGATACAGTCCCTGGTAGCTGAATCAATGGACGGGATTTCCGTAGTCATCAAGCGCATCGATCTCCCCCAGAAGGAACTCGCCCAGCTGGCAACTTCGGTTGCTGAAAAAGGTGGTATTGCACTTCTTGCGGGTGTCGGAGAGACCGTAAGAGTGGTCCTCGCCTCCGGAGAACCCCGGGTAAATGCCGGAGATATTATCGGTCAGGTGTGCAGCCTGCTGGGCGGGAAAGGTGGCGGCAAACCAACCATGGCACAGGGTGGCGGCCCGGATGTTGGCCAGATCGACCTTGCCTTAAAAGTCGGGCGCGAACGTATCATAGCAGCCCTGCAGGAATAAGGGGATTTAAGCCATGGCCGATGATGTTGTCATTCTGGAACCGGGCGATGAACGGGCACAGAAGATAGCAAAAGCCATGGGCAGCCAGACGGCAAGCGACATCCTCCAGCTCCTCTCTGATGGCCAGAAGAGCTTGACCGATATCACCGACCGGCTCGCAATCCCGATGACCACGGTGAAATACCACGTGGAGAACCTGCTCGATGCCGGGCTGATCTCGGTTGCAGAAACCAAATACAGTGTCAAAGGGCGGGAAGTGAAACTCTATTCGCTCACCAACCAGCTCCTCATTGTTGCCCCCCGGCAGTCCAATGTGCGTTCAATGCTGCTGAAATATGCCTCATTGTTCGGGATCGTTGCATTCGGATCCCTTATTATCGGCATTATGTCCCCGCTCTTTGGATCCGAAAGTGTGATGCGCAGCAGCTTAAACGCAGTTCCCCGCATGGCCATACAGCAATCCACTTCCTATGCTGCCAAAGGAATCGCTGACGGATATGCTGCCAATGTCACAAACGCTCCTGAAGTGATGGGGGCCGGGTCAAACCAACTTTCAGAAGCAGCGGCTGCAAATTTCACGCCATCGCCTGAGACAATAGTTCATTTCTCCCAGGTATCTCCTGATACGGCAACATCCGTATTTCCTCTCATGCCGGATACTGCTCTTGCCTTCTTCCTTGGCGGCGTGATGGTGATATTTGTCCTGATCTGCTACGAGGCATACCTCTGGAAACGGCAGTAAGTCTCACTTCGTCTCTTTCTTTATAATTAAAAAAATAGCTCTGGAGAAACGGACATGAACTTATATCGTTCACCCCGGTAGCATGAAAAAAGTGTTTGAGATATCCCCCGCATCAGGGCCTCTCTTAACACACGGAAGGGCAAAGAGAGTTTATATTTCAGTCATTAAATCGCTGCTCAGGAAGTCGTGTGGGGGCGGCGACGTTCATCGTTATGGAAGGTATGGGGGTCTTAACCCCAATGAAAAATAGTGAAGAGCACGATTTTCATGGGTAATCATCGGTTTTTATCATAGGCCGCTCTTGGGGGCTACGACATCAGATGCTCCTGCGGACGCCGCTTTGGACATATCCAATAGTACGATAATAGAGAGTTAATGAAAAAACAGACAAAAAGGGGGTAAGGGGGATGCTCCCTTTAAGATGCCTCCCACATTGAGAGAGAAATAGGTCACACACCTTGTTATCAGGAGAAAAAACCGAACCAAGGAAAACATATTTCAACGGGATCTATAAAAAAAAATGAATTTTTTTTAATCTCCTGAATCATTTTCCATTGAGGTGATTAAGGGTCAGCAGGTCAAAATAATGCTGACCAAATCATTTCAGACACCGTTATGACCGGTAATTTTGATAAGAATTCTCTATAATCTACCGTGATAGTGCCCAACGAATAAAAAAAAGATGAACGGAATTGATTTCAGTTATGTCTAGTCAGAAAAACTGCAACCAGCCCGGCTCCTGCAATTCCGAGAAGTGCAGTGATGGGTGACAGCGGAGATTGTGTAGCCGTTGGCCAGGGTGTTGGTGCTGTTGTTATGGCTTTGGTTGTTTTAACTACCGCAGTTGTTGTCGGCACCGTAGTGATTGCCTGGGTTACCGGTCCAGCAACCTTGAACGTTTTCATGCCGATATACCCTTTCGAATCGGTAAAGATGACATCGTAATCCCCGGGTCCAAAGACCGTGACCAGCTTGGTAAAGACACCTGCGCCGTTTTGTATCTGTTCTTTCGTACCTATCCATTCGTCGCGTAATACAATACCGTCGGGTCCGCGGACCTCGATTTTAATTCCGGCACCCCCCAGTTTGGCAATGGACCCTTCAATACGAAGTGCATCCGCAACATTCTGGGTCATGGGCGATGTGATAGTGATCTCATCGGAACGGTCGATCACTTTTACCAGCTGCAGGGTCTTTGAATCAGAACGAAGCCGTGGTTCGTCCGCTCCCATGTACTGGACTTCCACTTTATAATTGCCTCCGGGAAGTCCATTGGTGTCCAGAAGCTTGTACTGGGTGACCTGATTCTCCTGGATAGTTATGGGCTGGCGGCTGACTTCAGTTGAAGTGTACTGCGTCTGGTAAAAGACAATATTGAACGTGGTCCCGGCAGGGAAATCACTTTCAATGGAACATTTCAGGGGGAGACCGGACTGGACGCTCTCCGGACAGCTGAGGTAGAGCCCGTACGCTGATGCTGTTCCGGTAATACAGATCAGGCACAAGGCGAGAAGAATGATTCGTTTCATGTTTAAAGCATCGAAGGCAGAAAATAAAATGGTATTGTTTGGATCCCGGGCCGGGATGGATGGCCGGCAAAAAAGGCCGGATCAGCACATGCCGATAAAATTCTTCAGCAGGCGCAGGCCGATGGCTCCGCTCTTCTCCGGGTGGAACTGGACTCCGAACGTGCTGCCCCTGCCAACCGATGAGGCAAAAGGGCGGATGTAGTGCGTTGACGTGAGCGTGTTCTCCGGAGCGGTGTCTGCATAATATGAGTGAACGAAATACACGTATTCATCGCTGCCAAATCCTGCGAACAGGGGATGTTCAGGGTTGCTGAGGGTCAGGGAATTCCACCCCATGTGGGGCACTTTAAGGCCCGGGACCCGGGGAAACTTCCGCACGCTGCCCGGGATAAGGCCAAGTCCCTGGTGAATCCCGTGCTCTTCGCTGGTCTCCATGAGCATCTGCATACCGAGACAGATCCCCAGCAGGGGAACTGAACGGGTTGAGCCCATGACCGTCTCTTTGAGGATTCCCAGTTGTTCCATACCTTCGTGGAATGCACCGACCCCCGGCAGCACAAGACCATCAGCAGAGGCGATCTCCTGGGCATCACAGGTAATCACAGCCTGTGCCCCGGCTTTCTCCAGCCCGCGAATTACACTGCGGAGGTTTCCCAGCCCGTAATCAATAATGGCTATCTTCGTCATCGGCAGTTCCCTCAACAAGTCTCCATCTTCCTTCCGTGATCCATTCCAGGGGCAGGCCATGAGCCACCCGGTACCCTTCGAGCTTTGTCAGCCAGCCTTTCCAGAGTTCGGGAAAGTCATCTTCGATCATATGGATTAATGCCATATCGCTCGAAGGGCACATGAAACATCCGATCCGGTCCAGGTGCCGCTCGTACAGCACATTGTGCGGTGCCTTTTCCTGGAACAGGTACAGCCAGACATGGAGTGCCGTCCAGTTGTGGATGGGGGCTGCAGAGAGCTGGGCCCGCACATTCTTGTTACGCCAGACCCGTTCGCTCTGTGCCCGGGCCGCCGACTCGTACCGGCGCTGGCCTATGAACGAGAGGCACTGCCCCCAGTTGGCCTGGATCAGGTTTCCGACCGGGGTCAGCTTGCAGACCTTGCAGCACCACCGGGCATTGACCGCAGGAGGACCCTGCCGATCGAAAGTTTCCCAGAAGGTTGTGGTGCCATCAGAGCGGATGAGATCCAGCCCGTACTTCCTGGCAGCTTCATCGATATTGGCATAGGTTTCGGGAAACTCCAGGCCGGTATCAGCAAAGAGCATGGGAACCTTACCGATCGCTTTTGTAACCACGAGCAGGGTTGCAAGACTGTCCTTTCCCCCGGAGTACGAGACGTTTGCCACCAGGTCCCGGTTGCGCCCGGCCACTTCCTGGACAAACAGGATTGCCGATGCCTCCGTTTTCCGGAGTGCATCTGCATTTGCCTGCACGGCATCGTCCCAGCTGGCTGCACCCGGCACGATAGTGGATGCAACATTCCTGCGGGTCCGGACGATCTGGCCTTTCTCCATCCCTTCTGCGGTGGCAGCATCCACTTTTGCACGGCCAACCGCGATACAGGTGCCATCCTTCGTCAGGATGAAAACTTCATCCCCGGCCCGGACATCCTCGTGGATGGATACCAGTCCCGGTGCGAGGACGCTCATACCCTGGTCACGGATGAACGGGACTGCTCCGTCATCAACGACAATGAATCGCTTTTTTGGGGTGAACAGGTGACAGGCCTCGGGGCGGGGAACGGGTTCCCAGCGCCGCTGTTCCGGGAAATAACGGACGATCCCGGCAATGCCGCCCCCGACTATGATCTCTTCCATGCGGTCTTTGTCCGGCACTTTGTTGAGAAGGGCGAGATGATCGGCAGGGATCAGTGGTGCCCCGAAATGGTCGGTATAGATCCGGTTGATAAGCGCGACATCTGCAGGAAATGCAGGGCGGGCATCTCCCGGGGGAGTTACCGGGACACTACGGGTCTCTGCCCCGCAGGAACATTTTTCGGCAAGAACCGGTGCATGACAGTGATCGCACCAGCGGAGTAGGATCTTCCCAAGATAGGACGGGGGCATCTGTCTTTACTATTAGCGCTGGAGAAATAAAAATGAAAGGGAGACGGCAGTATTGATAAATACCCCGCTTTCTAAAAGTACATCAAGAATGATAGACACCTGGTTTTTTGCGGCACTCTGTTTCGGGTTTCTTGCACTCTGTGCTCTCCTGCGGGTAATTCCCGGCCCGGAACGAAACGACCGCATCGTCTCTTTCACTGCGGCTGTCACCCTGGCATCCGCTGCAGCCCTCGTGCTCACTATAGCCTCAGGAAATCTCT
Organism: Methanomicrobiales archaeon; assembly: GCA_025358115.1. Lineage (GTDB taxonomy): Archaea > Halobacteriota > Methanomicrobia > Methanomicrobiales > Methanospirillaceae > Methanoregula. The sequence continues at coordinate 11,652 of JANYKQ010000041.1, forward strand.
TCATCCTTGATGCAGCGATTGTTATCGCTCTGATCCTGTTTGCCGGAATCGCGGGATATGCAAAATTCAGCGGGGGTGAAAAGGCATGAGCCCGCTCTTAATCGATATTGTTATCTGGGCATTGCTTATTATTGGCGTCGGCTTTGGCCTTATCGCGCTGATCGGCCTCCTGCTCTTTCCCGACTCCCGCAGCCGTATGTATACGGCAGTGAGAGCAGCGATGATCAGTATGGGATCCGTAGGACTTGCCGTGTTGATCTATGGATTGAATGCAATCCAAACCTCTGGCGGGGATCAATACCTTACCCTTCTCCTGCACACAGTTCTTTTATTGATTGTAGCGGGACTGGGAAACTTTTTGATATCCCAAACAATTCTTGAAAAGACCCGTCATTCCCCAAAAATGACGGTCACTCCGGCAAAAAAACCCTGATGGTAAAAATAAAAAATAACTGTTTCATATTTCTGCCGAAACTCTTCTTTAGAGTATTCCGATAAACCACGGATAATTCAGATAATTTCACCGTGATGACCTAAAATAGTGGATGAAAGTACATAATTCACTCTTATTTTCTGGTCATTGTACCTGATATCTTATGTTTTTTTGAGAGCATACGCTAGATGACGCCCTGTTTTTTCAGCGTCCCGAGTTGGTACAGGTTAAAACTGAAAGCAGCAAACATCATTTTCACATGAACTCGAATGACCGTTATCACGTGAGTATGAGCGTGATGGAAAACATTCTTGATGACAGCATATGGCCTCTCGCCGGGAGCTCGAATTCTAGAGATCCGTTTATTTCTGAGGATATCCCGGATACCAATCGGATGCCCCCGGACACCTCGTTGCATGGTTGCATCAAAACCCTTTGGTTCAGCACCAAAATAACCCCGGTCCCGGTAGACAACTTCACATTCTTCCGACAGATCAATCTGGCTATCGTGTACAGATGCAGTCGTAGTCTGAAGTGCCCGTATTAATCCAAAATCACAGTCTTCTTTTGTGTGAAGTTTGAATCCAAAATAGGATTTTTTCCCCTTTTTTGTCCAGGTACCTTCTTTGTTTCTCCGGGTTTTTGCATCGTTTCCCTGAGGTGTGTTGGCGGTTGCATGTCCCGGATCCGCTGTTATGAATGTTGCATCCTGGATCACTCCTTTCCGGATCCTCAATCCCTTTTCGTCCAGTTGTCTTTGGAGTTCGGTCCAGATCGCCTCATCTTTATTCGTTTTGGACAGACGTTCCCGGAAGTACCAGACCGTTGTTTGATCGGGAATTTTCTCCGGAAAACCTAGAAATCTTAAAAAAGAAATCTTGTCATTTGCCTGACGTTCAAGTTCCGGATCGGATAATCCGTACATCGATTGAAGAACCAGTAACTTGATCATGAGGACAACGTCTATATTCGGTCGCCCTCCCTGCTCGGTTGTATTTGCGTAGAGGTCTCCAACGATTTCCCGGAATGGTTCCCATTCGATGAGGGTTGCAAGTTCTCCCAGTCGATCACCGAGATCTTTTACCTGCTTGTACCGCTCCTGTAACGCAAAGTCAACAAGAGATTCCATACCGTTTGTTCGGAGTTCTAAGATAAAGTACTTCCGGTGCGGTTATTCGAAA
>JANYKQ010000071.1 GCA_025358115.1 Methanomicrobiales archaeon
CCGCGACGTCCTCGTCCACGGCGTCGGGGTCACCCGTCACCATTTGCCGGGCTGAAGTCCCGGACCCGGCCCATCTGGGCAAACTTGCGCCGACCGGTCCGGATCTGGATTGTGTGGATGCCTGGCGCTCGCGGGTAAACCCGGCGACCGTCAATATCATGCATCTCCTCATACGGTGGAATGTCAAACCAGTCCGGCCAGAACCGGACGCCTCGCGGAATATCCGTTCCCCGGTGCAGGTCCAGCATACGCATCGGGGAAAGGTTGTCATAGATTATATCGATTATCAGATTATCATCGCTCAGCTCCGGGTGCAGGTCCAGTTCATAGAAGATGGGATTACGCCGTACCTCGTCCCGGGTCAGGGGGGTGTTTATTGTGAGAGGGTCAAGCCCCCCGAATTTTCCCCGGTAGAGACCGGTCAAGGTTGCGACCGGCTGCTGTGCGATTTCAGGTTGCATGATAGTTCTCCTTGTGGTTGTCGTGTTCCGCACGGAGTTTCTTGAACTCCTCGACGATCTCATCATATTTGCCAATCTTCTGGTGGATCGTAAACAATACGGGATAAATCGGGAGCACAGCTCCTAACATAATCCCTAAAGTTTCAATTTCCATAACGGTCCTCTTAAAAAAAAAGACGAGAGAACCAAAAAGAGAGGAGACTTTAAGGATAAGTCCCCTCCCTCCCGAGTCTTTTCGTCCTCGTGAATCTAGGCGAGAGCCGCCACTGTGTCTGCCCAGGTCTCAACCTTTGTCCGGATGGCTTCATCCGAATAGGATGTGAGTGACAACCGCCCGCGGCTGAATGTTATATTGAACAGTTCGCCGTTTGCATCGTGGCACCTGATGGTTGCGCTGTACGTCTCGTTGTCGGTGTCACGGACATCTGTGCCGCCATGTGCAGTGGCGACCGGGGCACTGGCGAGCAGTGCGGTTGCGCCCGCGTTGAAACCGGCAATGGTGCTGTACTTGTCTGAAAGGCTGCCGACGGTTTTTGCTTCGGCGTTCTGGTAGACGAGCTTTACCGTGTAGCTTTCCCGGGTCTTTTCGACCGGGTCATGGGTTACACCGGCGGTCATATACGATACACATCCGAACGGGTTGTCGGTGATGACCGACTGGACGATCGTGTTGAACGTTGTTACGTCTGCAATTGGATTCGCGAGTTCGCGAATCGCGCTTTTGGTTTCTGAGTTCTGTACGAAATCTGCCATTGATTTTCTCCCACCCTTGGGCCCTCGGGCTATAGTCATATTTTACGGATGGTGATTTATGCGTGTCTTGTTAATGGGGGATATAGTTGGGCGGATAGCGGGGATATACTCAATCACTCGCAACATTCATAGTACATTATCCCGTATGGGTAGTATACGTACAATTCCTTGTTGAGGTAATATTTTGGATCGCAACGAATTACAGACACGGCTTGAGATGATCGATGTCCTGTTAAAGGAGCAAGGCTGGAATGTCTCTGATCGATCCCGGGTTCTGGCTGAAATAGATACCAAACAATCCGATTTTGTTGCGAAAAATTACAAGACCGTTTCTGATACCTTAAAAAACGATATGGAGAGCAAGTATGTTGATTACTTACTGCTCGACAGTTTTGGCGCACCGCTTGCGATTGTTGAAGTGAAGCGGACATCTAAAGATCCGCATCTCGGGCAGAAGCAGGCCGAGATGTATGCGGACGATATCAAACGCCAGACCGGCAAAGACGTGTTCATCTTTCTCTCGAACGGTTACCAGATCATTTTCTGGGACCGGGAGCGGTACAGCCCACGGGATGTGAAAGGGTTCTATACGCAGGGAGATCTGGAGCGGCTCCGGTTCCAGAAAACACAGGATGCCGCATCCCCGGTCGAAGTCGATACCTCGATTGTTGACCGGGCAAAAGGGATCGAGTGCGTCAAGCGGGTGGTGGAGCACCTCCAGCGGGGGCACCGGAAGGGGCTCATTGTCATGGCAACGGGTACGGGAAAGACCCGGGTCGCGATGGCGATCATTAAGATCCTGATGGAGAAGGGCCTTGTGCAGAAAGTGCTCTTCCTTGCGG
>JANYKQ010000002.1 GCA_025358115.1 Methanomicrobiales archaeon
ACCAGCAACGATCCTGCAGCCCTGAAAATGTTCTGCCCGAACTACCGGGGCGAGAATCATTATGTGAACGAACCCGCAGTAACTGACGGCAACCTCATCACCGCAAGCGGACTTGCACCGGTAGAGTTCGCGTACCAGGTATTCCGGAGCCTGGATGTCATGTCACCTGCAACGCTCGAAGCCTGGCACGGGCTTTATGCCACCCGGCAGCCCGAATATTTCTATGCCCTGATGGGATCCCTGCCGCAACGGTAGGGATTCCTGAGTATGCGGGTGGGGCGGGGCCGGAACCGGATCCTGTACCGGACCCGTCGTCTCTTCTCTTGTACCGGGGGCACTAAGCAACGCCGGTAAAGATACTATGACAAAAAGTGTGTGCCAAAAACTCAAATCCGGCTCACGGCCTGGAAAAAAAGACCGGATGAGAATTTTCCAGAAAATCCCGGGCGGGAAAATCTGGACGGTCAAAAAAAAATACCGGGAAATTTTCCCGGCTCTCACGCAACCTTCATACCGGCCGCGAGCGGTTTGCCGTCCCGGTCGATCTCGGTGAGCCCGGTGGCCGTGACAAGGAAGAACCTCCAGGTCCCGTGCTTTGACCGGAGCCAGAGCTCGGTCGAGACGGCCTTATCCCGGGCAATGATCCGGAGCTGTCCGATCTCATCCTTGAAGTCATCGGTGATCTCACTCACCGCTCCCAAGATCCGGGCCGCGAACATCACCCGGATGAACGCAATGGGGAGCCGGGAGATGATCGAGATATCATAGATCCGCTCGGGGCTGAGACCCGAAAGCTGGACAACGCCGCGGAGCTGTGCGATCGGGATCGCTTCCGTGAGCGCCCGGTGGGGGCGTGGACCGCGGGTCACAGGTGGCGCCTCCGGATAGTTTCTGGTTTGGTTGCCGGATCCTGTACCGGCCGAATTTTGAGTTCTCTCATTTGGTTTTTTACCTCCTTTCTGTTACGGTGTCGCGGGGCCCCTTGACAGAACAGGATTAGCTGTGGGTATATAAGCGCTTGTATTATGAAACCTGAAAACGCGAAAACGGAGGGTTTTGGTGGCGATTGGGAGCGAACGGGGCAGGATGCTTTGAGATTGGGGAGGAACATATGCGGTTCCTTATACGTGTTCCCCGGCGAGACGCTCTTTTGGGGACCTTGTTCCGGGATCACGAATCCGGCCCCCTCCCGGGACCTCCAACCTCATAAACATCATCATGCCCTGACTTTTGCCATCATAACGTGGCTAAATATGACCTCATCAATTCCCGTCGAAGAACCTTTGTAAATTCCGAGTCCCATTCCGTGTTTTTGCGAATTATGACCTATGATTCTGATGATTTTGGGAAAAGAGGTACAACCGGCACCGTTACGGGCTCCGTTGTACCAGAATTCCCTCGGGGGGCTCCAGGTCTCCGAAGGAGGCACTCTCCGACGGAAGCAATAATGAGATCCTGGGCCTGGGGCCGGGCAGTTATGCGCTCGGGCCGGATCAATCCGGAAAATATTTTTTTGCCCGAACACGATCCGGCCTAAAAAAATCCGGCGCTACCGGAGATAAAGCGGCCCGGGAAATTTTTTGTCGTTGACAATCCGCTAAAATATCCCCGCGGCCTCACATCACCGCGCCATCAGCGCGAACACCCCCCATCCAAGGTATTCACGCGTGTACGCGGCGTAGCGTTTTGGATCCACAGTCAGTCTGGCCCTGACCTCTTTTACGAAGTCGCCGTCGGGATTTGCTTCGAGCCATCGGCGCATGGTGAGCCACTTGGCCGCTTCGTACCTGTCCCAGCCTTGCTGGTCAGCCAGAACCATTTCCACAACATCGTAGCCGAGGTCGCTAAAAGACGCGAGAAGTTCCGGGAGCATGAGAAAGTCGGAGACTGAACTGGCATCGCATTCCCTGGCAACGTCTTCTGTCGGGGGTAACCGCGCCCAGTAGGGCTCGCCGATGAGGATGATTCCTCCGGGGCGGAGACTCTTTGCCAGAAGCCCGATGGTGCCGGCGACTCCCCCACCGATCCACGTGGCACCGAGACAGGCTGCCACACCAACCTTTTCGTCGGCAACGTAGCCGGCAGCATCGCCGTGGATGAACCCGACCCGATCGGCAACTCCGAGTTCTTCAGCCCGGAGTTTCGCCTGTCCGGTGAACAACCGGCTCATGTCGATGCCGATGCCGGTGATTCCGTAATCGCGTGCCCAGGTGCACAGCATCTCACCCGAACCGCTGCCGAGGTCGAGCACACGAGTGCCCGGTTCCAGGTGCAACGCTGCGCCAAGAGTGGCGAGATTTTCCGGTGTGAACGGGTTATGGATGCGGTGAGCACTTTCGGTGATGGTGAAGATACGTGGGATGTCCAATGCACAACCTCCTTTTACTAAGTTGTGTAAAAACGGGAATATATCCTTAGTTACTGTTGTGGATAAGGGTTTTAAAATCACACAAAAGCCTCAACGTTCCCCGGTTGTTGCTTTGGTGTAAACCGGCACGAGCGAGCTTTGGCCCGGGAAATTTTCCGGCTGCCGGAAAATAATCCGCTGAATTTCCGGGTCGGGTTCTGCGGAGGATGGCCGCGATTGCTCCAGTAACGGCTGCATGTAGTGGGGCGGGGCCGGGCTCTCAGCGATTGGGCGGACCCGGAACCGGATAGGTACCGGACCCGTCGTCAGGTGCTGGTACAGAGAACGCTTTGATCCGCAGCTACCCGCTACCTGATGATTGTTCCTGACAAAAGCGATTGCCATTCCTGCACTGCCGAAGATTCATACCGGATAAAAAAAATTTGAGCCGAGTTTTGTAAAACTTTTTCAATCAGGCTCTGCAAAAAAGATTCGGAAAATTTTCAACATTATTTTTTTTTGAAAACGTTTTCCCGGTGAATCTCCCGGAAAATATTCCCCTCCTAAAAAAAAATTATGGCGCTGCGTAGGGCGCGGACTCGTTCATTCCTAGGAAGTCGAGCCCGTTCATCCCGTACTCAACCGGCGCTTTCTGGGATCCGATATGCGGAAGTCCCTTGAACCGCACCAGCCACGAGCCGTTGATCTGCCGGGTCATATTGGCTGCAACTCCATCGGGGGTAATGACATCGGCCGTACCTTCAACCATCATGACATCCTTCTGGATGCCGGGCAGCTTGTCCCACGACCCGCTCCAGGCAAGGTCCGCCTGTGCCTCGTGCTGAACCCCCTCAGGATAGGTCGAATTGGGAGCGACAACCGATTCGAGAATGCCGAGCAGTGTTGTTGTTTCAGGGATATGGACGCTGTAGGTAACGGAATCGAGGACCAGTTTCCTGACGCGTTCGGGGTGATCGATGACCAGTTGCTGGGCGATCGAAGATCCCATGGAGACGCCATACACATGCATGCTGTCATACCCGAGAGCGGGCATGATCGCAGCAGCATCATCAGCGTACAGGGCAATGGTGTGCGTCCCATTACTGTCACTGCTGTATCCCATTCCCCGGTGGTCGTACGTATAGACATGGTATTTCGTGGCAAGGACGCCGATGAACGTCTGGTTCCAGGAATCGATGGTCTCGCCGAATCCCGCAAGCATCAGGAGCGGTTCACCGGATCCGAATTCCCGGTATCCCAGTGAAACCCCATTGACCTGAACGTGCTTTACGGGAGTTGCGTTGAACGATACGGTCGGATAGTTGTTCGCCGGCGTGACCTGTGGCTGGGCAGGGGCGCTCGAAGTACTTGTGCAGCCTGCCATGACGATCAGGCAGATGGTGAGAGTAATTGTCAGGATGAAAATGTGGTTTTTCTTCATAACGGGTACCTCTAAAAAAACGGTTTGTTTTTTCCAGTCATGGAATTAGGGGTTTACCCTTGAAAAATGATTCTTATTGATTGTCTCCCGGTCAAAGCCCCGCTTGTTTTTAAAAGCAGCCGCATAGTTCCGCCGGGCTGCACGGACACTCATTCATACACCGGAACGAGACCTCACCCGCAATCCGGAGGGGGCAGGTCGGCAACCAGCCTCCCTTTTTCTTCCGGACGCGAATGAACCCCCCCATATATGTGGTATGCGGTGGGGCGGGGCCGGGCTCTCGGTGATTTGGCGGACCCGGGGCCGGGTGGTCGTCAATCTCTCACCAATAATTGAAATATTTAAAAAATCCCTATCTGCTGAAATCGGAATGCATAAAAAATGTTATCCAATATTAATAGATTTTTTCAGATTGTGAATCAGGTAAGAAATGGTGTAAGTTTGAGTTGCTAACGGGTTCGGCATCACGTCATTATAAAAATTAACGTACGCATATGATTGACAATTGTCTTCGAAATATTCAATTTTATTGAACCATTTATCTTTAAACGTTAGATTGCCATTATTTGAGTCATAATAATGATGAGCTCCGGCACACCAAGGATCGTAATACATCCATTCCCCATTAATTTTTACTTCAGTCCATTGATGCCAGAAACCAGCTTGAACAGTCCTAGATTTTATTCCTGCATTGTTGGCCATGAATGAAAATAGCGTGGATAATTCTCGACAGGCCCCAATTTTATTGTACGCTAACCAATAAGGATCATCGCCATAATACGTTTCATTTGGATTTTTTTGGACGTAAAAAGAATATTGGAATTCTCGTTTTGGCAATAATTTTAAATTTGGGGAATAAAAGCTATCATTATTTAGAAAAAATGGATTCTCATTATTAGTGTACTTATAACCGTTTTCCCAATCCGGATTATGCCAGTTTTTCATTTCCCATCTGAATATCTCATCTAGTTTGGATTCATCGTCTTTCAATTGACTGATGTATAATAACTCATTCGAAATGATTGTTTTTCCCTGAGGATAAATTTCATTATTGTATCGTTCACTGACAAATTTGTTGGTATCCATCAGATTTTGAGAATAAATAGGAACAATTATGGCATTTGGCTCTCCCAAAAAAGTTAATGGTACCGGTGTTACAATTTTTATGTAAGCTGGACTCGCGGAAAAAATAATCACAAAATAGAATAACAAAAAGCCGATGAAGATTATTAGGATTAGTTCTAAAAAAAATCTTTTGTTTTTCATATTTAATGGAAATTGGTCGTGTTAATAAACCAATTTTTCGATTCAAAAATAACGAAACCCCCAATATTTCTGCACAACCATTTCTAAAGTCCTCGGAATTCAAAAATCTGATATTTTACCAAGAGTTTCCTTCCCCCCCTTGCTTTCACATACCCTAATCCTCACCTTTTTAATAACGGCATCTACCTGTCCTTACATCGTTATGAAGGATATTGTCATCAAGGGTGCCCGCCAGTTTCCCGGGCTCATACTCAAGCTAGATGTTGACTTCATCGAGCAGGTGTCTACGAGTCGGAACCTGCCCTAGTTGAACTATGGCTATCCCCCCAACCGCACACGTATATATCACTCCCCGATCATCAGTATAATTGAATGAAGTCTACGGACCACACCCGTATTCACAAAGCCCTTGCCAAAGCAACCTTTGAAGCGTACAAAAGTGCCGTCATCCGCCTCCCCCCGGATGTCCTCCGGGTGATCGAACAGGCCGCCGCCTCCGAAACATCCCCGGTAGCCCGCGGAGAGTTTGCCAATATTTTGCAAAACATCAGCATGGCCGAAAAACTCGGCGTCCCGATGTGCCAGGATACCGGTGTCCCGGTAATATACCTGACCATCCCCCCGGATGTTCCGCTCACACAGGAACTCTACGATGCCGTAGCCGAAGGCGTCCGGAAAGCAACGAAAGAAGTTCCCCTCCGGCCGAATGTCGTCGACCCCCTCACCCGCCACAATACCAATGACAATACCGGCCACGGCATGCCGACAATCCACGTAAAACCCGGGGAAAAATTCACCGTCACCGTCTTTCCCAAGGGGGCCGGCGCCGAGAACATGTCCCGCATCGGCATGCTCCTCCCCTCGCAGGTGGGACAGATTGAAAAATTCGTAGTCGAGACGGTCTACCTCGCGGGTTCCCGGCCCTGCCCGCCCATCGTGATCGGTGTCGGCATCGGCGGGACCTTTGACGGGGCTGCCGCGATGGCAAAGGAAGCCCTCCTCCAGCCGCTCGACAGCATGACGGACTACGAACGCGGGATGCTTGCGGCCGTGAACCGGCTCGGCATCGGGCCCATGGGCCTGGGCGGCGACTTCACGGCACTCGCAGTCAAGGTCAAGACGGCCGGGTGTCACACGGCATCACTTCCGGTTGCGGTGAACATCCAGTGCTGGGCGAACCGGCACGCAACGGTTGAGGTGTCACGATGACGGTGAAGACTGCAAAGACAGCAAAGCCCGTTCAGCTGCGGACTCCCCTTGGCGAAGAAGTGCTGGCACTCCACGCGGGGGATCATGTCGAACTTTCGGGTCTGGTCTATACGGCCCGGGATGAGGCGCACCTCCGGATGCAGAAGGACGGGATACCCTTCGATCCCAACGGTGCGGTCATCTACCATTGCGGCCCGGTCATCCAGGACAAGCAGGTCATCGCAGCCGGGCCCACGACATCCGCCCGGATGAACGAGTTGTCGGGGTCCTTAATCGAGAAGGGAGTACGGGCGCTCATCGGGAAAGGCGGTATGGGAACGCGCGTGCGGGACGAGCTGAACGGCAGGGGGGTGTACCTTGCGTTCACCGGCGGGTGTGCTGCGCTGGCAGCGGATCGCATGACCCTGAAGGGTGTCTTTTTCGAAGACCTTGGCATGGCTGAGGCCGTCTGGGTGATCGAACTCGACCGGCTGCCGCTCGTAGTCGGCATCGACTCGCACGGCTCCGATATCTTCGGGGAAGTCAGTAAGCATTCCGACGCGGAATTTGCCCGGTACCGGAAGTCATGATCGCGTTCTATAGGACAGGTATAAAGAACAGGTTTTTTCCATACCAGCGGATACATTATACGTTAGGATATTTTCCATGAAACTCGCCATTGACGAGACCCGGTGTAAGGGTTGTAATCTCTGTACGAAAGTCTGCCCGTACAAGATCTTCAAGGAAGGCAAACGGCTCAACCGCAAGGGTGTTGCCCTGCCGGAACTGGACCGTCCCGAGCGCTGCGCCAACTGCCGGCTGCAGAAACTCTATGGCCGGCAGCTCTGCGGGGTCTGCCAGCTCACCTGCCCGGACCAGGCAATTCACTGGATCGAGGAAGAACCGTACGAACTCCATAAGGTGGCGATTGAATATTGACACGCACTGAATTCTGGCAGGGAAATACTGCCTGTGCTGAGGGGGCGCTTGCAGCAGGATGCAATTTCTTTGGCGGGTACCCCATCACCCCCTCCACAGAAGTTGCCGAACACATGGCAGCCAAGCTCCCGAAGAAAGGCGGGGTCTTTATCCAGATGGAAGACGAGATCGCCGGCATAGCCTCGATCATCGGGGCCTCATGGACCGGTGCCCGGGCCATGACCGCAACGAGCGGCCCCGGTTTCTCCTTAATGATGGAGAATATCGGGTTTGCCGCCATGACCGAGACACCCTGCGTGATCGTGAACGTCCAGCGGGGCGGTCCCTCCACCGGCCAGCCCACGATGTCGGCCCAGGGCGACATGATGCAGGTGCGGTTCGGTTCGCACGGTGATTATGCGATCATCGCGCTCTGCCCGGCAACCGTGCAGGAGATGTACGAGCTGACGGTCAAGGCCTTCAATCTCGCGGAAAAGTACCGTGTGCCGGTCTTCCTCATGGCCGACGAGACGGTCGGGCACATGCGGGAGAAGATCATCATCCCCGACAAGGTTGAACGGGTTGACCGGAAACCCCTCGTTCCCGGCGCCCTGCCGTTCAAGGCAGAGGCCGACCTCGTCCCCGGCTTTCCCCAGTTCGGCAAGGGCCACCACGTCCATGTCACCGGGCTCACCCACGATGAGCGGGGATACCCGTGTGCCACGAACCCGAAGCTGCATGCGAGCCTGGTGCAGCGCCTGGTGGACAAGATCGAGAACGCCCGTGACGAGATGGCGGACTACGATGTCATCAACCCGGACGCCAGCCGGGTCTTCATTGCGTACGGCGGCCCGGTGCGGACCGTCCAGCAGGTGATGCACGACCTCAAGGACAAGGACATCGGGTTCTTACGGATCCGCACGGTCTGGCCGTTTCCGGAGAAGGCCCTTGCGGAGTTCAAAAACGCAAAAGCCTTCTTTATCCCGGAGATGAACCTTGGCCAGATGGCCCGCGAGATCGAGCGTCACGTGAACGTGCCGGTCGTCAGCATCCCCAAGATCGGCGGCGAACTCCATACTCCCGCAGACCTCATTGCAGTCCTGGAGGCGCACCCATGAGCTACGAGGACTGGTACCGGCAGGACCGGCTCCCGCATATCTTCTGTGCCGGGTGCGGGAACGGAACGATCATCAACTGCACGCTCGCGGCGATCGAGCAGATGGACTGGAAGAAGGAAGAGACGGTCTTTGTCTCGGGCATCGGGTGCTCCTCGCGGGCTCCCGGCTACATCCTCACCGACTCGCTCCACACCACCCACGGGCGGGCAATCGCGTTTGCCACCGGTGTCAAGATGGCAAACCCTGACCTGCACGTGGTCGTCTTTACTGGCGACGGCGACATGGCTGCGATCGGCGGCAACCACTTCATCCATGCCTGCCGGCGCAACATCGACCTCACGGTCATCTGCATGAACAACCAGATCTATGGCATGACCGGCGGACAGGGCAGCCCGACCACCCCGAAAGGCTGCCTCTCGTCCACAACCCCGTTCGGGTGCGCCGAGACCCCGTTCGATCTCTGCGAACTTGCAACGGCTGCGGGAGCCAACTATGTCTCCCGCTGGACCTCGTATCACGTGAAGGAGCTCGAGAAGGCGGTCAAAGTCGGCCTCGAGACCCCGGGCTTCTCATTCATCGAGGCACTCACTCAGTGCCCCACTGCCTTCGGGCGCAGGAACAAGTTCCGGCAGGTGTCGGACCATGTCGAGTACCTCCGTTCGCACTCGCTCCTGAAAGCAAAACGCGACCGGATGCTGGAGAATCACGAGCAGATCCCCGAGGACATGTACATTGTCGGGGAGATCACCCGGCGGAAGCGGCCGGCCATGGGGGTAAAACCATGAGGCACGAAGTGCGGTTCTCGGGCTTTGGCGGCCAGGGCATCATCCTCTCAGCAGTGATTGTCGGGAGGGCCGCCGTGATGTACGACAACAAGTATGCCGTCCAGACGCAGGTCTATGGGCCGGAAGCCCGGGGCGGGGCTTCGATGAGCCAGGTTATCATCGATGATGACCCGATCCTCTACCCCAAGGTGGCTACACCCGACATCTACCTGATCATGTCGCAGGAAGGCTTCGAGAAGTACGGGGCGGTAGCAGAAGATCCCTCGGTGATGCTTATCGATTCCACCCTCGTCCACTCCCGGCCGAAGTGCCGGTGCATTGAGATCCCGGCCACCCGGGAAGCAAAACTAACGCTCAAAAAAGATATTGTGGCAAACATCGTGATGCTCGGTGCCCTCGTTGCCGCCACCCATGTCGTGAGCGAGGAATCCCTCCGGAAAGCCATCCTCGATTCCGTGCCCAAGGGAACCGAGGATCTCAACTTAAAAGCCATGCAGCTCGGGCTGCAGCTGGGAAAGCAACCATGAAGTTACGTGAGCATGAGGCAAAGAACGTCATTAAGGAATACGGGATCCCCGTCCCGGCAGGATTCCTGATCCGTACCGCAGCAGAATTACCGGCACATCTCGATGCGCTCGGCGATAAGATCGTCTTAAAGGCGCAGGTGGATGTCGGCGGCAGGGGCAAGGCCGGCGGTATCCTTATGGCGGACAAGACAACCGCAGTCAAGACAGCAGAAGAACTCTTCAGAAAAGAGATCAAGGGGCTCCCGGTCAAAGAGATCCTTGCCGAACAGCGGCTCGATATCCAGCATGAATACTATCTCTCGATCACTGTAGACCGCTCCAGCAAGCAGCCGCTCATTCTTTTTACTGAGGAAGGCGGAGTCGACATCGAGATCACGGCAAAGGAAAATCCCGGTGCGATACGAAGAGTGATCGCAACACCCCTCATGCGGGATCTCCCTCCCTTCATGCTCCGTGAGCTTGCCGGTAAGGCCCCAAAAGAGATCATGCCCATCATCAACAAGCTCTACCGGGTCTTTTTGGAAAAGGACGCTTTGCTTGCCGAGATCAACCCGCTCGTCACCACCCTGCAGGGAGTCTTTGCCGCGGATGCAAAGATCATTGTTGACGACAATGCGCTCGGAAGGCAGGGTTTCACCGTCAACCGCGATCTCACCGACCGGGAACGCGAGGCCGAGAAGCACGGGTTCTCGTACGTGGAACTCAATGGTGCTATCGGCGTGATCGGCAACGGAGCCGGGCTCACGATGTCCACCCTTGACCTGATCGAGTTCTATGGCGGGAAGGCGGCAAACTTCCTTGATGTGGGCGGCGGTGCCGAGAGCGAGCGCGTCATGCACGCGGTGCGGCTCGTGGCGAGTGTCCCCACGGTCAAAGTCATTGTCGTGAACCTGCTGGGCGGGATCACCAAGTGCGATGAGGTAGCCAAGGGTATCATTGCAGCCGGCATATCCCAGAAAGTGATCGTCCGGCTCGCGGGCACCAACGAAGCGGAAGGCCGGCGTCTCTTAACCGAAAAAGGCTACGAGATGCTCCCGACCATGGACCTTGTGGTCAAGAAAGCCGTTGAGGTGACAAAATGATCTACGGGGATAAGAAAACGGGCATTCTCGTGCAGGGCGCCACGGGCAAACAGGGCGAGTTCCACATTGGGCTTATGAATGCCTATGCCCGCGAAGTCGGTGGCCGGGGCGTTGTTGCGGGAGTCACGCCCGGTAAGGGTGGCCAGCAGGTGCACGGTGTCCCGGTGTATAATACGGTCAGGGAAGCGATGAGCGAACACGATATCGGGGCCAGCGTGATCTTTGTGCCGGCCGGAGCAGCCGCTGACGCGATCATGGAAGAGGCCCATGCCGGTATCGAAACGATCGTCTGCATCACCGAGCACATTCCCGTGCACGACACGATGAAGGCAGTCGCGTATGCCCGGATGCAGGGTTCCTCGGTCATCGGTCCCAACTGCCCCGGGCTCCTCTCGCCCGGAGAAGTGAAGATGGGAATCATGCCGTCAGGGTTATTCTCACGCGGGAATGTCGGCGTCATCTCGCGGAGCGGCACCCTCACGTATGAAGTCGTGGACGAGCTCACCCGGGCCGGCATTGGCCAGAGCACGGTTGTCGGGATAGGTGGCGACCCGGTCATCGGCCAGACATTCGTGGACGTGCTCAAGCAATTTGAGAACGATCCCCAGACCAAGGCGGTTGTGCTGATTGGGGAAGTGGGCGGCAATCTCGAAGAGGAAGGGGCGAAATGCACTGACCTGCCGATTGTAGCCTATATTGCCGGCATCTCTGCACCCCCCGACAAGCGGATGGGCCACGCGGGTGCAATCGTGGAGGGCGGCGAAGGCGATGCCCGTTCGAAGATTGCCCGGCTCAAGAAGAACGGTGTACCGGTGGCATCCCGCCCATCGGAGATTCCGGATATGGTCCGGAAGCTCTTCTGTGGGTGCTGAATTCACCTGTTCCTCTTTTTATTCATCATGATTATACGGTAACATCCGTAGGATGACCTCATCTGATCCGAAAAAAACCAAGACTCCGGGTTTTTATCCCGGGTCCGGGTTCGGAAGCGGTTCATTTCCAGCACGTTACCGGAACATGTGCGGTTTTTTTAACGAATTGTCAGAAATTATGAGACTCCACATATCCTGACTGCTGGAAACCCATGATATCAAATGCGTTTTTATGAAAAAGGGAGTACTCTCACATTAAGGAGCGGAGGCGGGTTAATCCGGGAATGCAGGCAGAGACCGGGTAAATAAAAAAAACGGAATTATAATTGGACCGCTCCTTTGTTATCGCACGATCACACTTGCATGTGCATCGAAAGGGTTGGTGCGCATTGCCAGTGAGAACAGGTACGGATAATGCTTTTTGAGATGCTGCATATAGGTCAGCCACTCGATCACCAGCTGGCTGTACACACGGGTAATATCCCCGGATAAATGATCATAATCGGTCTCGGGGAGATCCACCAGCTGGTCCCGGGAGATCAACTCTTCTGCCAGGTGAAAGACTGCGTGCATGAGATTGGTGAACCGGTCATGTTCATAGAGTTGCGGGTTTTCGAGCAGGGCCAGCATGAATGCCTTATGCTGCGAGAGGAAACAATGCAATTCCACCAGGGGAAGAGAACGGCTGTCAAGCGGGAAGGAATGATCTTTCAGCATAGCATGTGCCTTTTTAAAATCCTCATCGGACCAGTTGTTCGTAACCAGGAGTGCATTACAGATTTTATCAATCTGTGGATCAAGCCGGGTGAATTTTCGTAGCAGACTGGTCCCCACCTCAGAATAAAAAACACCGATGATCATATTCAGTTTTGCCAGACGCTTCTCGCGCTCCCGCTGTTCTATGATGAATTCAACTGCATCAGCTGCCAGTCCGACAAAACAACTTACTCCTGCGAGAATGATCACCATGACCAGCAGCTTACCAAGGGGGGTGAGGGGATGGATATCGCCGTACCCGACCGTAGCCAGCGTAACGACCAGAAAGTAGGAGGCATCCACCGGTGAGAGATGCTCGATGGTCATCATACCGATGGCGCCACCAAGAAGAACAATAAATAATACCGTGATATAAATCCGGAGCCTGAGCGGAAGCGGTTCCATCACTTCACATTCTCATTTCATCGGCAAAAAAGAAATCCATTGACCGGCAGTCATACCCCCGACCAGATTCGAACTGGTGTCGCGAGCTCCAAAGGCTTGCATGATTGACCGCTACACTACGGGGGTGGATAATGTCTTGGATGAATACACTTCACAAATTTCCTTACTGAAAATTTGCTCTATTCATTTTAGCGCGGAAGATATTAAAATCAGCATCAACAGCCAGGTATCAGATCAGACGATTGAGCCGGTCCGCGAAGCAGGTGCGAGTGCGCCGAAGGTGCAAGAAGCGTGCGGAGCGGGGCGGCGATCTGCGCAATAATTTCGGGGATATTACGCTCAACGGGGCTCCGCCCCTCGCCGCGTGGGCTCCCCCAACGGAAGATGTCTTGCTGACATGAAGATCGGTCGAGACTGTTCGTCTCCGCTGCATTCCGGCTCGCTTCGCTCTCCTCCATTCCGCTCCGCTCACAGACTCTCCCTTGCTTTTCCGGAGTTGCCTTGTTGGTAGGATGACGCCCCTGGCTTGTCGCGCTGCTCCGGCGCCAGCGGCTGCTTTCGCTCACTCCTCACATACCGCTTCGCGGAATGTTCGTCGCTGTTGATCGTACTCATGCAGTACGCTCAGTGACTCACTCGCACGA
>JANYKQ010000027.1 GCA_025358115.1 Methanomicrobiales archaeon
CGGATACAAGGAGTGCCTCGAATGCCGTCACGCATAACTACCCCGGAACTCTCAAAGGTCGATCAGGAACGGCTTGCCCAGTCAGGTATCGATCTCGGTATGAAGAACCGGTGCGGAAGCTTCCTCCAGATGGATCAGGACGTAGTCCATGCGGAGTGCTCACAGGAAGGTATCGAAGTCCTATCCTATGCCAAAGCCTTCGAAAAATATGCGTGGCTGAAGGAGTATAACTGGAAGATGGTCTCTCCCGATAAAGATGAGGTCACGAAATATGTTGCAGCACAGAAAGACCCCAAAGGGTACGTAATTATCGCCCATAAAGGATCGAGCAATATCCTTCCCATCCAGGCATGCCTGTACCTGGGCAAAGACCAGATCCAGCATGTCCACAATATCATTATTGCGGAAGAAGGTGCGGAACTCCATATCATATCCGGCTGCACGAGCGGGGCACATGTGGGCAAAGGCGGTGCACATTACGGGATATCCGAGTTCTACGTGAAAAAGAATGCAAAGATCAGCTTCACGATGATCCACAACTGGAGCGAGAATATCGAAGTCTACCCAAGAAGCGCTTCGGTAGTTGAGGAGAACGGTGTCTTCCTTTCCAACTATGTCTGCATGCAGCCGGTGAAAAAGGTGCAGATGTACCCGACCGCGACGCTCAAAGGTGCAAACTCGGTTGCCCGTTTCAGCAGCATAGTAATTGCCACTCCGGGTTCACTGATGGATCTCGGTTCCCGTGCGATTCTCGAAGGTGTCGGTTCAAGTGCAGAGCTCATCACCCGTGCCATCACCAAAGGCGGCACCATCATTTCACGGGGCCATATTAACGGCAAGACTGCCGGCACCCGCGGGCATCTCGAATGCAAGGGCCTGATCCTGAAAGACGGCGTCATTTATGCGATTCCAGAGATCGAAGGATCGGTTGTAGGTACCGAGCTCTCCCATGAAGCAGCGGTTGGAAAACTTGCAAAAGATGAGATCGAATATCTCATGTCCCGGGGTCTTGACGAGGATGAAGCTACTGCAACTATCATCCGTGGTTTCCTTGACGTGAAAATCAATGGCCTGCCGGAAGCATTGCAGAAACAGATTGATGCCTCCATTGATGAAGCGGAAAAGTCCGGATTCTGAATTGAATGTATATGTCTCCCTATCCACGAGATGAAGAGCGACGCAGGATGGTGGAACGCCAGATCGAGGCACGGGGTATCCATAACCCCCGTGTGCTTTCGGCAATGAGGGAGATTCCCCGTCATCTCTTTATCCCTCCGCCCTATGATCAGTCTGCATACGATGATAATCCACTCCCCATCGGAAACGGACAGACCATTTCTCAGCCATATATCGTTGCGCTGATGACGGATCTTCTCCGCCCGGAACCTTCTGATAATGTTCTTGAGATTGGAGCGGGAAGCGGATACCAGGCCGCAATTCTCTCACGACTTGTGCGGAGGTTGACGACGATGGAGCGGATATCGGCTGTCGCTATTCTGGCACGAAATAACGTAACCTCTTTGGGAATTCAGAATGTTGAGGTCGTTGAAGGCGACGGAACACAGGGGTATCCACAAAATGCTCCTTATGATGGAATTATTGTTACTGCTGCAACTCCGGAAATTCCCCAAACACTTACCGATCAGCTGGCGGACGGAGGAAGACTGGTCGCCCCGGTTGGAGGACGGGATATCCAGGAACTGGTTACTCTTGAAAAACAGGGGGACATAATGATTCCGGAATGCCACGGGGGGGTCAGGTTTGTCCCCCTCATCGGCAAACATGGCTGGGAGAACTGATACTATGGAAATTTTTGATATAACAAGACCCCTGTCTGCCGAGACACTGGTATATCCGGGGGATGTGAAACCATCATTCCGGCAGCGCGATGAGGGAACGTACCTGATCAGTGACCTGCACCTGAGTACCCATACGGGCACTCATATTGATGCCCCTGTGCATTATCTCAAAACCGGAGATACTATCGATACTATTCCCCTCATCAACCTGATTGGCAGCTGTCGGGTAGTGGATGTGAGCAGCGCGGGGAGTATCATCAGTGCAGAACACCTGAAAGGAAAGATCGATAATATTACCCGGCTCCTGCTCAAAACATCCTTTTCAGGGCACCATCAGTTCATAGAAAATTATCCATCCCTGTCATTTGATGCTGCACGTATTGTCACCTGTAATGGGATCCACTGCATTGGGATAGATTCCCCCTCAATCGAATCCTATCACTGCGATGGTATGGTCCACCGGGAACTTCTTGGGAATGGCTGTATCATTCTTGAACTCCTTGATTTATCAGCGGTACCTGAAGGGGATTATGATATGATTGCTCTCCCTCTGCGCCTTGAGGGCCTTGATGGATCCCCGGCACGTGTCGTACTTATGAAAACCTGAAAAACAGGGATTATTATGGATATTCTCATCGACTCAGTCAATAAACTAGAAACGATCCTTGAGCACAGCGGGTGTGAAGAGGTTGGTGTACTTCTGGATGTAAATCCGGATGCCGTAAACTGCCAGTTCGACCGGGGAGCATGCATGACCGCCTCGTTTGGGGGAAGAAGCGCAGAATTTGTCACCAGTGATCCAATCCGGGCACAGACAAAAATTTCGTTTATGTTCGGAGCATCTCTTGATACGAATGCCGTCAGGAGTGTTGCCTGTGCAATGATCAATGTAGCCACGGGGTTTTTCTGCCTTTCTCGTGTCCTTCATGCCTGCCCGGGTTCAAAACACGCAGACTGTATGAAAGAACTCGGTTTGGTAATTAAGGGAAAAAACGTATTGTGCTTTGGAAGTATGCCGGCAATAGGAAATGCGTTCCCTGCAACGATTGTCACCAATTACCGGGATGCTGACCTGGTTTTGATCAATGCAGAAGGTATCATCGACACGGAATTGGAATATATTATAGCCGAAATAAAAGATGCCAAACGGATCATCTGTATCGGACCTTCAACAGCCGGGGTTTCCCGGCTTGAGCAGATTGAACACTGGTGCCCGTACGGCACGAGCGTGTAATATCTCTTCACTCAAGGGTCTGAATCTCTTTTTTATGGGACAAAAAAAAGGACAAAACTCTTGTTTACAGGATTCCAATACATTCCTATGCTATTTGGATCCTCGGGGATACGAAGGAAATTTGATCAGACACTGGTCGATACAGCATTAAAAGTAGGGTCTGTTCTGGCCAATCAGTCTTCAGATATAATTGTCGGCATGGATACCCGCACGACCAGCCCCCTTCTGGCTCATCTGGTGATAGCCGGAATAATGGGAAACGGGGGAACGGCACATGTTACCGGCATTGTCCCTACCCCTACCGTTGCATTCAACACCCGGACTGCTCAGGCCGGATGCATGATCACTGCCTCCCATAATCCCGAAGAGTACAACGGGCTGAAACTTTTCAACCCGGATGGCTCATCCTTTACTCTATCGCAACAGGCAGAGATGGAAACTCTCCTGCCGACCCCGCATTGGGCAGATTGGCAGCACCAGGGAACGTTGTGCGATTTCGATGCCATCGGTCCGCACAAAAAAGCAATTCTTGAAAAAATAAACCTCCGGGAGGGACTCCCCGTAGTAGTTGATTGCGGTAATGGTGCAGGATGCGCACTCACCCCGGCACTCCTTGCAAATGCAGGTGCAAAAACCACCTGTGTCAATTGCGATATCTCCGGTCATTTCGCCCGACCCTCTGAGCCCCTCAAGGAACATCTTGGTTACCTGGGGGGGATGGTCAGGGAGACCGGATCTACCTGTGCAATAGTCCATGATGGGGATGCTGACAGGATGATGGCATTCGATAACCGGGGAAGATATATTGACGGGGATCACCTGCTCCTGCTCTTTACCGACTATCTCGATGCAAAGAAGGTGGTCACGACAAGTGACGCCTCAATGATTGTCGAGAGTCTTGCTGATGTCAGGCGTACGCCGGTCGGTGACTCCTATGTATCTGAAGAGCTTCTGAAATGGGGTGATTTCGGGGGTGAACCATCAGGGGCATGGATCTTCCCCACGATTTCACTCTGTCCAGACGGTCCTTTCGCAGCAGCGCTTTTCTGCGAGATCGCATCCGAATGGGATGTCGCATCCAAACTTGATGCAATGCCCGCTTATCCGATACTCCGGGAATCATTTGTATGTGAAAATGCACGCGATATCGTCTCATCGCTTGGTGCATCAAGCCCGACTGACGGTATTCGGGTTGCCGATGATAATGGCTGGTACCTGATCCGTGCGAGTGGTACCGAACCAAAGATTCGCATTACTGCAGAAGGAAAGACACTCCAGAAAGCAAAGGAGATGCTTTCATCCGGGCGTGACAGGATCCGGAAGGGGAAAACTGCTTAAATGTTGTAAGAGGAGCTTTACGTATGGAATGTGTCGTACTCGCTGCAGGAGAGGGAAAGAGGATGCGCCCACTCACGGGCAAACGACCGAAAGTTATGCTCCCCCTGGCAAACCGTCCCATGATGGAGCACCTTGTCCTTGCAGCTCGTGATGCAGGCATCACTGATTTTGTTTTTGTTGTCGGATATGGTGAACGGGAGATCCGGAAGTATTTCGGGGATGGATCTGCATGGGGTATTCATATTGATTATGCGCCCCAGCGGCACCAGCATGGAACCGCCGACGCAGTACAATCGGCACGGGATTTCATCACAGGTCCGTTCCTCGTGATGAACGGGGATATGATCATTAAAAGAGCAGATATTGAGGGTCTCTGCAGGCAAAATGCTCCCTGCATGAGCACCAGCACAACGGATCATCCCGGTGATTTTGGGGTTGTAATGGTGGACAACGGACTCGTCAGTTCACTGGAAGAAAAATCCCCAAATCCAAAATCCAACACCATCAATGCAGGTGCATATCTTTTCCCACCAGGTATTTTTGATTGTCTGGATCTGGTAAAAACATCCACCCGGGGAGAACTCGAACTCACCGATGCACTTATGGGATTTATTGCGGATAAAAAATTATCCGCTTATCCCTTGTCGTGCTGGATGGATGTCGGGTATCCCTGGGATATGCTTGAAGCAAATGCCCGGCTGATGAAATCCGTCCCCTCACAAAATAGTGGAACCATTGAAGGGGGGGTATCGATTCACGGATCTGTAGTTATTGGAGAAGGGAGTGTAATAAAGTCCGGTACATACATTGAAGGTCCGTGTATCATTGGTAAAAATTGTCGGATCGGTCCCCATGCATATATTCGTGGATCGACGAGTATTGGTGACGATTGTCATATCGGGCATTGTTCTGAACTGAAAAATTCCATTATTATGAGCGGGACAAAAATCCCGCACTTCAACTATATCGGAGACTCGGTAGTTGCTGGCGGATGTAATTTTGGGGCAGGGACAAAAGTTGCAAATCTGCGTCATGACCATGCAGATATCAGGGTATGCGGTAAGGATACCCGACGGAAAAAGTTTGGTGCGGTTGTTGGGGAGAATGTACAATTCGGGATTAACTGCTCTATCAATGTAGGTACGATGATAGGAAGTAACGCCCAATTTGCTCCCAATTCATGTATTGAAGGGTGTATTGGAGATAATGCAGTCATGAGGTAGGAGTAGTATGCAGGCAGTTATTCTAGCAGCAGGAGAGGGAGTACGGGTTCGGCCATTGACCAAGAGCCGGCCAAAGGCAATGATTCCGGTAGCAAATCACCCTATTATCGAATATGTCATTGACGCATTGATCAAAAACGGGATTCGTGATATTGTCGTCGTGGTAGGGTACCGTAAAGAACAGGTAACCCGGTTCTTAAACCAGCTTGATGTGCCCATAGAAGTAGTTGTACAGGACAAACAGCTCGGAACTGCACATGCTCTCCAGTGTGCAGAATCAAAAATTCACGGGGATTTTCTTCTTCTCCCTGGGGATAATTTCATCGATCCGCAGTCTCTGGCCCGGATTAAAGGAATTCCCAATGCCATCCTTGTGAAAGAACATTCAAATCCTTCAAATTTCGGTGTTGTGCTGTTGAAAGACGGGTATATATCATCAATTCTGGAGAAACCTGCTCACGCACCCAGTTTCATGGTAAGTACTGGCATTTACTCATTAACCAAGGACTTTTTTTCCCATATCAAGGGAAACAATATGACCGATTCGATTGCTGCCATGATTCAGAATGGTGTACCTGTTCGGGCAATCCCGGCTGATGACTGGGAGGACGCAATATTTGCATGGGATCTTCTCAAGATGAACCGGCGCAGATTAAGCAATCTTGCTTCCGGGCGTAAAGGATCGGTGAGCCGGCAGACCACAATTCAGGGTTCGGTCAGTATTGGAAAAGGTACAACAATCGGGCCGAATACGGTGATCACCGGTCCTGTTGTTATCGGCGAAGATTGCGTGATCGGGCCAAACTGCTGCATAATGCCTAACACCAGTATTGGTTCCCGGGTAAGTATTGAACCATTCACGATGATTGGGAATATCCTGGTCATGGATGATACCTCTATAGGATCACATTCGCGGATTGTTGATGCAGTTATCGGGGAACGCTGTACTCTTGCGAACCATACTTCCTGTAATAAAACACACGGCCTGTTAGAGTTCGAAGGAGGTCTCATTCGTTCGGACTTCGGAGTAATTTTTGGGGATAATGTAACAAGCGGTCCATTTACGAGATATCAGAATGGGATTGTTGGAAATAATTCAAAGATTGAGGGAAATGCGTCTGTGATATCCCGGAATATTCCTGATGGCTCAATGGTGATATGACGTGTGCGGAATAGTTGGGTATATCGGGAGGAGAGAGGCTGCTCCCCTGATCGTTGAAGGATTGAAAAAACTCGAGTACCGGGGGTATGATTCATTCGGTGTAGCAACGATCGGAGGAATGGGCCTTGAATTCGATAAACACAAAGGAAGAATATCTGAAAATGATCAATCGGCTATTCAATTAAAAGGCAAGATCGGTATAGGCCATACCCGATGGGCAACCCACGGTATTCCGAATGATGCAAACGCCCATCCCCATCTGGACTGCACAGGAACAATTGCCGTGGTTCATAATGGGATCATTGAAAATTATGCAGAATTAAAACGACAACTCACAGCCCGGGGACATACGTTTCGTTCGGACACGGATACCGAAGTTGTCGTTCATCTCATAGAAGAGGAATATGCAAAGAAAAAAGATCTCCTCTTTGCAGTCCAGACAATTGTCCCGAAACTCGAAGGATCATATGCCCTGCTCGTTATCTCGAATAATGAAGAGAGGATGATCGTGGCGAGGAATGCAAGTCCGCTTGTGATTGGTATCGGTGACGGGGAGACATTTGCTGCATCGGATATGACGCCCATACTCGAACATACCGAACGTGCCATGTTTCTTGAAGACGGGGACATCGCCACCATCAGCTGGAGTGAAGTGGCAATATACAACCAGGGAATCCTGGTAACACGGCCTCTTGAACTTATTGACTGGTCACTTGAAGATGTAAAAAAAGGTGGGTTTGCGCATTTCATGCTCAAAGAGATCTACGAACAGCCACAGGCATTTTATAATACCATCCGTGCGGTAACTTCTGAAACCCTTCCGGATTTTGTTCATAACCCTACATCTGTCACTGTTGTTGCCTGCGGGTCTTCATATCATACCGGGCTCATCTTTAAGTATCTCCTTGAAGAGTCCTGCAGGGTTCCCGTACGGCTTGAGTTTGCATCTGAATTCAAATATTATCCGCCCCCTATTGAAGGGCTTGTCATCGGGATCACCCAGTCCGGTGAGACAGCAGATACACTCACAGCACTCAAACAGGCAAAAGCACGTAACTGTAAAACACTTGCAGTTACCAATATTTTGGGAAGCAGTGTGAGTCGCCTTGCCGATGCAACGATATTCATGCGGGCAGGACCCGAGATCAGTGTAGCCGCGACAAAATCGTTTATCGCTCAGCTTGCTGTTCTGATGCAGATTGTCAATAATATTTCCGGCAGGAAATGCAGCGCTATGCTCCTTCATGCCCATCAGGCAATTGAAGAGATACTGCTAATTGATCTTACTGCTGCGGTCTCCGTCTGTACAGGTGCAAAAGATATTTTTTATGTAGGTCGTGGCCCGTTCTACCCGGTTGCTCTTGAAGGGGCCCTGAAGATGAAGGAGATTTCGTACATCCATGCAGAGGGATATGCAGCAGGGGAACTCAAACACGGCCCGTTTGCCCTTCTCTCTCCGGAAACACCGGTCATTGCCCTCTGCACCCCCGGGGATACCTATGCGGTAATGATCTCTAACATCAAAGAGATGAAAGCACGCGGGGCACCGGTGATTGCAGTCGGAAACGAAGGGGATAGTGAACTTCCCGAAATCGCCGATATTTTTATCCCGATCCCGGGGACAACCCCCTTTGTCCAGGTGCTTACCAGCCTTGTAGTTCTCCAGCTTCTCGCTTATTATACGGCAGTAGCGTTGGGACGGGATGTTGACAAACCCAGAAATCTTGCAAAGAGTGTGACGGTAGAATGATTGAATATGGCATTAATTGTATTGGCCCGGATGCACAGATATTCGAACCGGTGACCCTTGGTTTTCCTTCACGGGATAATATGCAGAAAAGCGGTTTTACCGGTACGACAATCGGGAAAAACTCGGTGATTCGCTCAGGCACCATCCTCTATTGCGATATTACCATAGGAGATTTTTTTCAGACGGGTCATAACGTGGTGATCCGCGAAAACACCCGGATTGGTGATCGTGTTTCCATTGGGACCGCGACAGTGATCGATGGTAACACGATCATAGGAGACGATGTCAGCCTCCAGAGTCGGGTGTACATACCGACCAATACCAGAATCGGAAATCATGTTTTTATCGGACCAAATGCAATCTTCACAAACGATCGATACCCCCCCAGCCGTATTGGAGGGCTTGATGGCCCGCACGTGATGGATGGTGCTGCAATCGGTGCAAATGCAACCATATTACCTGGAGTGTGTATTGGAGAAGGTGCGCTCGTAGCTGCAGGGGCTATTGTGACCCGTGATGTCCCTGCTCATATGATGGCGATTGGTGCACCGGCCAAAATCAGGGAACTGCCAGAATCATTAAAACCGGGCTTTAAGTAGCTATAACCCTCGGGAAATTCCTGCCCCAAAAAATACCGGATGTCTCATGAAGATCCTTCTTGTCTCAACACAGGACTATATCCATCACCCCATCCCTTCGCGGCACCACTACATATTCGAAGAACTGGCCCGTCGCCACGAAGTGCATGTTGCCCACTTCCATGTCAGCAGGGGAGAAACCCGCCCAACCCGCCTCATCATAGAAGAAGCGACACAGTTCCCCTTTACCCGTCCACTGTTACATTATACGTTCAATACTCCGTATCACTTTCATATATTCAACAAAATTATTCGTGAACAGGGAATTGATGTGGTGGTTGCCGCACATGTGCTTGCCGGCACAGCAGTCATCCATGCTGCAAAAAAATATCATGTGCCGGTTGTATTTGATCTCAAGGACTGGTTTCCGGACTCTGCAGCTGCGTATTTTAAAAACAGGATATTACAGGAAACGGTCAGAAGAAGTGTCTGGGCAATTACGAAACGAAACCTGGCTCACAGCAATAGAATTACCACTGTCTCACCTTCGCTTGTCGAAAAATTGAAAGGACGCGGTTTTTCGGCTGACCTGATCACCAATGGTGTGGATACTGACATTTTCAAACCTATGGATGGAAGCGAAAAACGAAAAGAACTTGGTATTCAGCGAGATGATTTTATTATCGGGTTCTGCGGGAGTATTGAACGCTGGTATGCCATTGATGAGATGATTAAGGCTCTTCCGGAACTGATCCGATATCAGCCCTCCACAAAAATGCTGGTGGTAGGTGGCTCGCTATTCACCGATTACGAAACAGAATTAAAGAAACTGGTGACAGATCTTAAAATTTCAGACCATGTGATCTTTACCGGGACCAAACCTTATCCTGAACTCCCGGCATATCTTGCCTGCATGGATGTCTGCACCATACCCCTCTCACCACCCCAGTGGGGGGATATTGCGCTCCCCAATAAATTCTTTGAATATTCAGCCTGCGGAAAACCGATCCTGATGCGCCCGATTCCGGATGTTACCCGCATCGGAGGGCCGAATTTGTCGGTCTACCGGACGCAGGAAGAGTATATTGCAGAGATAAAGACCCTGATGAATAACCCGGTTACGTATTCAATTGATCTCGGGAATTATAGCTGGAAAGAAAAAGCACGCCAGTTTGAGACCCTTTTGCAGTCCGTCGTCTGACGCATTTATCCAAATTTATTAATGATCACAACTTAAAAACTACTACCTACGAAAGGTTGACCTTATGGTACTTTTAGATCTGAAAAACCGCCGAACATATCTGATCATCGGCCTTGTAACCCTGTTCTCACTCTTCGCCTTCTGGCTTCGTCTCATTCCTATGTTCCTGATGGGAAATACGGATATCCTGATGATGGTTGGAAGCGATGATCCGCTCTATAACCTGCGCCAGGTTGAACAGCTGCTTGCGAATCATCTTGCATATGCCTGGTTCGATCCAATGACCCTGTATCCATCAGGTTCGCCTATCTATTGGGGTCCTCTTTTCCCCATGATCATCGCTATCTGCTGCATCATTACCGGAGCAACAACACGGCCGGAGATTATCGGTGTGGGTCTTGTGATTCCTGCTCTTATGGCAGCAGCCATTGTTACAATTATGTACTGGGTAGGAAAGACCTGCGGGGACTGGAAGACCGGACTGTTAACATCAGGTTTTACGGCAATAGTCACCGGACAGTTCTTTTATCGTTCGTTATATGGGTATATGGATCACCATATCGCAGAAGTCCTCTTTTCTGTCATCTTCTGCCTGTTCTATATGTATACCCTCCATTCAGAGAAAGGAACTACAATTGATCTGAAAAATGGTAACACTTACAAAAAAACAGTTTTGTTCTCTGCTTTAGCGGGCATTGCATACCTTCTCGGTCTCTTTGTGATGCCGACGATGATCCTCTTTGCAATGATTGTGGGAATATTTACGGTAATACAGTTTGTCATTGACGTCCACAAAAAACGGACGAGCGAGTATCTCGTCATCATCAACTTTGTCATATTTACCATTGCGATTCTGGGACTTTTGCTATTTGGCCTGAAAAATCCCGGAATCGATCTTTCCACCTACTCGATTGGTCACATTTATGCGTATCTTGGAATGATTGTTGGTACCGGTGTGCTCTACCTTATCGCCCGCTATCTGAAGGGAAAAGAATGGTACTTTTATCCCGCGACACTTCTTGGATGCGGAATCTTCTTCGCCCTGATCCTTTTCGTCATAAGCCCCGCTCTCTTTAATTTGCTTGTTGTATCTCTCTTCGCATTCTTCGGGCAGGCGCCGGTCACCGACACTGTTCAGGAAGCACGTGGGTGGGCGACAGCGCTTGCATGGATGACCTTTAATTATGGTCTCATCCTCATGGCCGGGGGAATTCTGGTCATGGTATATAACAACCTTCGGGATGAACATCCAGAACAGGTTTTTGCGCTTGTATGGTCGCTTATCATACTGTTTTCTACCTGGCAACATGTCAGGTATGAATATTACCTTGCTATAAACATCGCTCTCCTCTCGGCAGTTTGTGTGAGTTTTGTATGGACAATGGGACGGGATGATATCTACCGGCTGGTGTCGGGTATCCCCCACGATACAGGGCCTGAAGATCCGTTGGATGATGCCCCTGCAAGAGGCAAAAAACCGAAAAAATCCATAAAAAAGAGTGCAGGACATCAACGATCCAATTACCTGGTAGTAGGATTGGTTGTTATCGTTGCCGGATTGGGAATATTATTTGCATACACCTCAGTTTTTTACAGTTATTCCAGTGCAATAACAAACCCTATCAATATGAATCCGGATTGGCGTGAGTCACTTGACTGGATGGGGAATAACACTCCTGACACGGGAGTGAATTATTACACAATCTTCGACCCAAAGACCTTCAAATATCCCGAAGGTTCGTATGGTGTCATATCCTGGTGGGATTATGGCCATATGATTACCTATATCTCAAAGCGGATCCCGAATGCAAATCCGTTCCAGCAGGGAGTTGCAGGCAAGAACGGAGTTGCCGCCTATTTCATGTCAACATCAGAGGATTCAGCAAATTCCATTGCTGATGCTATTGGCACCCGGTACGTTATCACTGATATCGAGATGGACACAGGCAAATTCTGGGCAATGTCGACATGGGATAACAGCACTCTCGCCACATCCCCGTACCAGATGACTTTGCTTACCCAGGCGCAGAACAATCCAAATAGTTTTGAACCCGCTCTGCTGAACAAACAGTCCTATTATCTTACAACAGTTTCCCGGCTCCACAACTTTGACGGCTCAATGACTCCAGCATCGAGTGTTTACTACATAGTGTATGCAGATCCGGAAGTCACTCAGGTTGCCCTGCCCGTGATAACTGCCGCAGAAGCGATGAATGCCACCGAAGCTGTACGTCGCGCTGGGGAATATAATCTCAAAGCCCCTGCCGGATATCATGCAGTCGCTCTCAGTCCTGCAATAACACTCCCGATAGAGACTGTGCCGGCATTACGTCACTACCGGCTTGTCCATGAGTCTCCCAGCAATGTTTTCAATGCAAAGACACCTGATGTGAAATATGTGAAAATTTTTGAATATGTCAAAGGAGCGCATATCAAGGGAGACGGAATTATTGAAGTCCCTGTTGTTTCCAACACCGGCAGGGAGTACACTTACCGGCAGGAGAGTATCAATGGTGAGTTCATAGTACCGTACTCCACCACCGGCAACCCATACGATGTGAAGACAACGGGTAAATACAAAATTATCAACAGCGGAAAGCAATACGATGTACCGGAATCTGCTGTAATGCAGGGATCTATTATCCAGTGAGTCCCGTTATTTTTTTTTTTTAAAAAGCCAACTATTTTCAAAGATCGAAAATAATAGTACCGATCAGCAATTATGGTCAAGTGTTCAGCAATTACCGGAGATATTTTTTCCCGGCATGAGATAAAGAACCATGATGAGAGTAGTGCCCGCCTGGATGCAGCCTGTGCAGGTGTACCTGATGGGATGCTGACCATTGAACCCGGAATTGCACCCGAATCTGATCTCCTCCGCGTTCACACCCGTTCACATGTTCAGATGATCCGTGAATTCTCCTCCCATGGGGGGCAACATTTCATTGACCAGAACACCTATGTAAATGGCGAGACATTTGAAGTTGCTTCCTTTGCTGCCGGTGCTACGATTGAAGCAGTGC
The DNA here is from genome assembly GCA_025358115.1 of Methanomicrobiales archaeon. Classification (GTDB taxonomy): domain Archaea; phylum Halobacteriota; class Methanomicrobia; order Methanomicrobiales; family Methanospirillaceae; genus Methanoregula. The sequence continues at coordinate 13,309 of JANYKQ010000027.1, forward strand.
ATCGTTCAATTGATGGTGAACATAGCTTTGCCTTAGTCCGCCCCCCCGGACACCATGCAGAGCCGGACCGGGCGATGGGGTTCTGTATTTTTAATAATGCAGCGATTGGAGCAGCTGTAGCTCTGGATCGGGTTAACCGTGTCGCGATTATTGACTGGGATCTTCACCACGGGAATGGTACCCAGAAGATATTCTATGCTGATGACCGGGTACTTTATTGTTCCATTCACCAGGGGAATATTTTCCCCCACACCGGCTGGGTAGACGAGATCGGTTCCGGGAACGGTAAGGGGTATACTCTCAATGCACCTCTGCGAACTGGAGCCACCATTGCAGATTACCGGTGCGTCTTTGAGCAGGTTTTTGTCCCCGCGCTTGAACAGTTCAAACCTGATGCCGTGATTATTTCTGCAGGTCAGGATGCACTATCGGATGACCCGAAGAGTGATATGCTGCTGTTTCCCAAAGATTTCGGCACACTTACACAAATTGTGCGGGATGCGACGGATCATCCACTCGCTCTTGTTCTTGAAGGGGGGTACGGCACATCGCATGGGGAGGCAATCGCTTCAATATTCTCTGCACTTAACGGATCTTCTGATATTCAGCAACCTGAGGGCCAGCCCCATAGAACAACTCAGGAAATTGTTACTGCCCTGAGTAAACTGACAACCTGAACGAATCAGAGTGGTGCAGAAAAATACCTTTATATGTCGGGAGTAATCATTTTCCGGTATGTTACCTCAAGAAGTTGTCCTGGGGATGAGGGTGCGATATCCGAGGACCGGTACTACAGGTACCATACTTCGAATCGAACACCACCGTGGAGATGTTTTTGCCGAGCTGGACAGTACGCATCTTAGGTACCGTATTGACCAGTTAATCCCGGCATCCGGTTCTGATAAAGAAACCGTTACCCTGCGCGAAGATGCAAAAAATGTCATTGAAAAGGAAAGGGCATTTGCCGCAGGAAGTGAGATGACGGAGGCGTTAAAAAATATCGACCAGAGCTGTGAGGGCGGGGGTTAAGCAGTTCATCCAATAATTGACCTTTTTTGTCCATGTCTCTTTTTTTTATGGGTTATCAGATTTTGGTATATTATGAGTAATTTCCGGATATGCGGGATTGTATTTATGTATCAGGCGCTCTATATGATGATCAGCTATGCGTCTATACCTTGTGGGATCTGGTTTGATTACGGTATCTCACGCGGCGCATAATTAAACAATCGTAATAAGGTGGTCAGGTTGACAGTCTTTTATAGAGTAAGGAGGTTCGATTTCATTTGCATGATGTGACAGTTCCCAGTGTCAATATCGGAGTTGTGGGTCATGTCGACCATGGCAAAACCACGCTCGTCAATGCGCTTACCGGTACGTGGACGGACCGGCACAGCGAGGAGGTGAAGCGGGGTATTTCAATCCGACTCGGATATGCTGACGCGACTTTTTACCGGTGCGAAAAATGTGAAGGGACAGAAGCCTTCTCCACACACCTCGAATGCCCGGCCTGTGGTGGAACCGGAACACCATTCCGCTCCATATCATTTGTTGATGCACCCGGGCACGAAACCCTCATGGCGACGATGTTATCCGGTTCTGCACTGATGGATGGTGCAATGCTCGTTATCGCTGCCAGCGAAAAATGCCCGCAGCCCCAGACCAAAGAACATTTGATGGCACTGGAACTTGTGGGTATCAAAAAAATCGTCATTGTCCAGAGCAAGATCGATGTGGTAAGCCAGAAAGAGGCTATCGATAACTATCATGAGATCAAGAATTTTGTCAAAGGTACGATAGCAGAAAATGCACCCATCATTCCTGTATCCTCGCAGAAAGGGATCAATCTGGGTGCGCTTGTGCAGGCTCTTGACGGGACAATTCCTGAGCCGGTGAGGGATCCGGATGCTGAGCCCCTGATGCTTATCGCCCGTTCGTTTGATGTCAATAAACCCGGCTGCAACTGGAAGGATGTGAAAGGTGGCGTTGTCGGAGGGTCTCTTATCCGGGGCATCCTCCACGCCGACGAAAAGATCGAGATCCGCCCGGGCAGACAAACTCAGGTCGAGAACAAGATCAAATGGATTCCTATCATCACAACAATCACTTCCATCAATGCGGGTTCCAAGCATGTGGATGAGGCAACGCCGGGAGGACTCCTGGGAGTGGGTACAAAACTCGACCCGGCACTCACGAAAAGTGATGCACTTGCCGGTCAGGTTCTTGGACATGAGGGCAAACTACCCCCAGTCTGGGAAAAGATCCGGTGCAGTGTAACCCTGATGGAGAGGGTCGTGGGATCTACAAGCGAGCTCATTATCGAACCGCTCAAGCACAGCGAACCTTTGATGCTCTCGGTCGGTACAGCCGTGACCGTCGGCGTTGTAAGCAATACAAAGAAAGATCACGTAGAGATTGCGCTGAAGCGACCCGTATGCGCGGAAATCGGTTCGAGGATCGCTATCAGCCGGCAGGTGGGAGCACGCTGGCGGTTAATCGGGATGGGTGTGCTGGGCGAGTAAAGGTCCTTCTGGATGCCAATGCCCTCATGATGCCAGCACAGTTCCGTATCGATCTCTTCGATGAGCTTCGGATGCTCATCGGGGCATTTGACCCGGTTATACTCCCTGGGGTATTACAGGAGTTAAACGGACTTACCCGGGCAAAAGGCCGTGATGGAGCTGCTGCACGCTGCGCCGTAACGCTTGCTGAAAAATGCACCCTTGTTCAGGACACAGATCTGAAGGCAGGATCGGTTGACGCACAGGTAATCGATTATGCAGTCCGGAACAAGTGTCTGGTTGTCACCAATGACCGGCGCGTAAGAGATGCACTGTTTGCAGAGGGTATCGGTGTAATTTCATTAAGGAATCAGAAAAAACTGGAGATTTTACGGAGGTAAAAAAATGTATCACAAATTGATGCTTGAGGATAAGGTGCGGGTGCCCCCCCCAAGACTGGGCGAGAAACTCGAAAAAGTTATCCTTGAGGTCCTGCAGGAGCAGTTGGAAGGCAGCATCGATAAGGAGATCGGGATCTTCATCTGCGTAACAAAAGTAAAGGATGTCGGAGAAGGTGAACTTGTTCCCGGTGACGGCGGCGTATATTATGACGTGAAGTTTGAGGCGATGGTCCTCAGGCTCGGATTACAGGAAGTTATCGAAGGGCTGGTTGTTGAAACCACCAGTTTCGGCGCATTCGTGAGTCTCGGCCCCATCGATGCGATGCTTCACGTAAGCCAGATATCAGATGAATACATCAACTATGATGAGAAGAATGCCCGCCTCATCTGCCAGGAATCGAAGAGATTTATTGGTGTTGGCGATGTTGTCCGTGTCCGGGTAGTTACTCTTTCGTTAAATGAACGCGAACCGCGTGACAGCAAGATTGGCCTGACCATGCGACAGGCTGGCCTTGGCACCGCACTCTGGCTCGAAGAAGAGATGAACAAGGAAAAAGAGAAGGCCAACCAGCCCGAAGGCGCAGTAAAATCAACGCCCGAGAAGGCAAAGGGCAAGAGGAAGGAGCATGCCTCCGGCGAATAAGAAGAAACAGGGAAAGGTCTGCCGTGACTGTCACCGTGTAGTTGACGGTGAGAACTGTGTCATCTGCGGGACCACCAACTTAAGCGAGGACTGGTCAGGTTACCTCGTCATCATTGATCCGGAAAATTCCGAAGTGGCAAAAAGGATGAACATTAAACTTCCTGGCCGCTACGCACTGAAGGTCCGTTGATGCTCACCCTTCCCGAAGAGCACCGTAGGCTCTTCAAGGAACCATTCGGGGAGTTACACAAGAATATTGAGGAGATCATTCCCCTCATCTCCCATGGTATCGTGTACGCGGTAGGTGATGTGGTCACCCACAACCTCCAGAGGAATGGGATCACACCTGCCATAGCGGTGATCGACGGGCATACTATGAGATCCCCGTGCAGCCGTTTGCCCGCATCCCGGGGCGAGTGTATCAACGTGAAAAACCCTGCCGGTACTATAACCGATGAATTGATCCGAGCACTCACTTATGCGGTTCTTCATCCCCCGGTGACCATCCATGTGGACGGTGAAGAGGATCTCGCAGTTATACCACTCATTCTCGCCGCTCCCCTTGGGGCGATCGTACTCTATGGCCAGCCACAGAAGGGAGTTGTTATGCGCACGGTGAATCGTGAGGCGCAACAGACTGCACAACATTTCCTTGACCACTTTATACCCTCCGATGCATAAATTCTCATTTCGACCGCAAAACGGGCACTTTTCTTTTTTATGTACCATCATTACCTTGGGATTTTTTGTTCTCCGGAAAAGGTCATAGTTTAAATAAACCGGTTTCCAATAATTACAGGATATCGATGGACTTTGAGATCACCAATGATAAAAGAAATGAGCTTTTATCCAGAAGAGAGGTTCAGTTTACCCTCAAATACGATGGAGCGAC
>JANYKQ010000056.1 GCA_025358115.1 Methanomicrobiales archaeon
CGCGACCCGTTCACCGGTCTGATGCACACGGACGGGATCGGGCACCTGGCCGACCGTGCGGAGGCACACTGGCTGCTCTCCGATATCGGCGCGGTCTTCGGGCATCACCCGAAAGTCAAAGAAATGCCGTTCCAGCTGTGGGCACTCATTGTTGATGAGGACAGAAAAGCGATCCTGACCTGCCGGGAAGATTGTAATACACCGGCTATCTACGAGCAGAACTACGAGTACACGGATTTCCCGGTCGGGACCTGGAAGATGTACCTTGTCGATGGCGTGCTGATGTTGCCATCGGAGTACTGAGGGTGCACCATGCTGACCATGAAGGAGATACGGCAGCACAAAAGAAACCGGATCACCATCTGGGGACTGTTGAAATATGCGGAATGGTGGCTGCACCGGATGATGAAAAAAATCCTTTTTCGTTGTGGGTAAACGGTGGCCCGGACAGGGACACCATGACTCCTCAAGAGCCCTGCCGGGTTGGTCTAATATTCGTAGTCCGGCATTATCTTTTTTGTTCATGCTGGCCCACCCAGGCACACAGCGCGACAGGTCGCTGATGCGCCCCGTAACCGCGCCGTGTAGCCATGACCCGCCCGGACTGCTGCCGTGTGCCTATCCTGTTGAGCCGCTATGATCTTCCTTGGCCCGCCCGATGCTCACGCGACACGGCGACGGTCGCCGTGTTCCGGTTCGCATCCTCCCACCCGGACCGGGGCCCGGTTCCGGTTGATTGGAAAATGTGATTTGCATCTGTTGGACCCACCCGACAAAGCGATCGACAGGTCGCTGACGCGCCCTGTAACCGTCGCTTTGTCCCCCACCCGTACAAGAAGCCCGTCCTCCCATCAGGGAGGCTATCCTGTCCCGGCCCAGCGGCCCGAGGGAGCGCCGCTTCAGGGCGCGAAGGTAACGAACCGCATCAGCGGTGAGTCCGAGACCCTGATGCGTCGCGCGGACGAGTCACTGAGCGTTAGACATGAGTACGATCAACAGCGACGAACGTTCCGCGTAGCGGTATGTGAGGAGCGGGCGAGAGCAGCCGCTGGCGCAGGAGCAGCGCGACAAGCCAGGGGCGTACTGCATCTCAACAGGACAACTACGGGAAAAGCAAGGGAGGTGATGTGAAGCGAATCGGAGTGTAGTGAGCGCACGCGAGCGGAACGCAGATGAGTGAACATGACCGACCGATATCCGGTCAACCGGACCTGATGGCTCCCGCCCTCGGGGTGGTGGGCGGGACTCCAGGGTGGGCGGTCCGGAAGATTATCCCCGTTTAATTCCGCGCATATGTTACGATCGCGTTAGAACGCAATACGGTCCGCGTTTTTAAAAAAACATTGTCGATAAGAGAAAATGGGTGAGGAATCCGGGCTCAATTTGAACTCTAAATATACATAGTTACTCCCCACAAAATTAGATGGGGTAACTTTCATCATCTGCCGCACTCAGGCTCGTTTTTATTTTCTTTGTTTTAGAATATAGATTTGCCCTATGATCCCCAATGAGCGGGATGGTAACCTTTGAGAATCCAACATACAAAATTGTACGAAACAACAAATTCCAATGCAGTTAATACTAATCGCGTAAAGGTGTACTGAGATGACAAAGAACCTGCTGATGTGGGATGAAACACTCTTCCGCGACCCGGAGGTGCTGGAGATTGATTACGTTCCCGAGCAGTTCGAGTTCCGTGATGCCCAGATGCGTGAACTCGCGTTCCAGATCCGCCCTGCTCTTCGCGGAGGCCGGCCGTTAAATACCGTTTGCAAGGGTTTACCGGGCACCGGAAAGACAACGAGTGTCCGGAAACTCTTTGCCGAGATCGAAGAGACAACAAAAAAACTCGTGCCGGTCTATATCAACTGCCAGATCGACAATACGAAATTTGCCATCATCTCGCAAATCTATAGAAAACTCGCCGGCCACCTGCCCCCGTCATCCGGTACCTCGTTCAAGCAGGTGTTCGACGCGGTTGCCCGAATACTGGTCAAAGATGAGATTGTGCTTCTCGTTGCTCTCGATGATGCCAATTACCTTCTTTATGAAAACGAGATCAACAAGGTGCTCTACACCCTGCTCCGCTCTCACGAGGCTTACGAAGGCACCCGTATTGGCGTGATTGTCATTATCAGCGATATGGATGTTGACCTGTCGCGGGCCGTCGATGCCCGGGTAGCCTCCGTCTTCCTGCCCACCGAGATCTATTTTGCCCCCTATGGGGATGTTGAAGTGCAGGAGATCATGAAGGCAAGAGTGATGCAGGGATTGTTCACCAGTGTGCTTAATGATACCCTGCTCAGCCTTGTTGTCGAAAAGACCCTTGCATGCGGGGATCTCCGGGTGGGTATCGATCTCCTGAAACGGGCCACGCTCAGTGCCGAACGTGCAGCCCGGCGCAGTATCGAACGCGAGGATATCTGCGGCGCATATGAAATTTCAAAATACCTGCACCTCTCCTATACCGTAAAGACCTTAAAAGACGAGGAGCGACAGATCCTCAAAGTTCTTGCAGAGAGAAGTCTCCAGGAATCGGAGATGAACGCTGGCGATGTTTACAAATCCATCAAGGAATCATTCTCCATCGGGTACACGCGGTTCTACGAGATTGTAAAAAAGATGGATGCACTCCGCTTAATCAACCTCCAGTACCGCGAAGGAAAAGGCCGGACCCGCATTATCACGCTCCGTTATGAACCGGCAAAGGTGCTGGAATACCTTTCCTGAATCATTTTTGTATATCAACGCCGCAAACGTTTGAAAAATATTATCTATCCTAAAAACCCTCTTTTATGATACAGAGGGGTTTTTGTCGATGCTGAGTGTAAACGAACTGGCACTGGAAATTTTTGATAATCTGGCCGATCTGGC
>JANYKQ010000070.1 GCA_025358115.1 Methanomicrobiales archaeon
TTCAACGAGATCAAGAACAACCTCAACAACTGTATCGATAACATCAATGCGCTTGTCGCAGATGCAGCACTGCTCGAGAAAGCAGCAGTCGAAGGGAAACTTACCACCCGGGCTGATGCCACAAAGCACCAGGGTGACTACAAGAAGATCGTTGTTGGCGTAAACAACTGTCTTGACGCTGTCATCGGACCGCTCAATGTCACCGCAAATTATGTTGACAAGATCAGCAAAGGGGACATACCCCCGACGATTACTGACTCCTACAACGGCGACTTCAACATAATCAAGAACAACCTCAACCAGTGTGTCGAGGTCATGAACGGTCTCCTTGCCGAGACCAATGGACTCATCAGGGCTACAAAAGAAGGAAAACTTGACACCCGCGGCAACTCCCAGAAATTCCCCGGAGGATGGGGACAACTGGTGGGCGGCGTCAACGAACTGATCGATGCATTCGTCCAGCCCATCAATGTCACGGCAGAGTACGTGGACCGGATCAGCAAGGGAGACATACCCCCGAAGATCACCGACACGTACAACGGGGACTTCAACGAGATCAAGAACAATCTCAACAACTGTATTGACGTCATGAACGGCCTCCTTGCCGAGACGGATACTCTCATCAAGGCAACCCAGGACGGAAAACTCCAGACCCGCGGTAATGCCCAGAAGTTCAATGGCGGATGGGGCAAACTCGTTGGCGGGGTCAATGACCTGATCAATGCATTCGTCAACCCGATCAATGTGACCTCAGATTACGTTGATAAGATCTCGAAAGGAGCCATCCCGCCAAAGATTGTTGACACCTACAACGGGGACTTCAACGTCATCAAGAACAACCTCAACCAGTGCGTCGATGTCATGAACGGCCTCCTGGAAGAGACCAACGGGCTCATCAAGGCTACAAAGGAAGGGAAACTGGATACCCGCGGTAATGCCCAGAAGTTCCCCGGGGACTGGGGGACACTTGTTGGCGGCGTCAATGAACTGATCGATGCCTTTGTCCAGCCAATCAATGTGACCGCTGAATACGTTGATCGGATCTCGAAAGGAGATATCCCGGCAAAGATCACTGACAAGTACAACGGGGACTTCAACGAGATCAAGAATAACCTCAACAACTGTATTGACGCAGTCAATGCACTCGTTGCCGATGCAGGGATGCTTGCAAAGGCAGCTGACGAAGGTAAGTTAAAGACCCGGGCAGATGCCAGCAAACACACCGGAGATTACAAGAAGATCGTCGATGGTGTCAACCAGACGCTCGATTCCGTTATCGAGCCGGTCAACGAAGCCCTCCGGGTTTCAAAGGGCTATGCAACGCAGGACTTCACCACCCGGGTGGACCCGAACCTTAAGGTTCCCGGCGACTGGTTAGCGTTCAAAGAAGCATTGAACAACATCGGTATCGCGGTCTCGGCTGCGGTTAATAACATCAGTGTCCAGGTAAGCGACCTGGCAGCCGGCGCTGAAGAGGCAAATGCCAGTGTCGAAGAGGTCTCGGCAGGTGCCGGCCAGATGGCAAAGAACACGAGCGCTGTCAGCGTCAATGTCGAAAAATCAATGGCAGGCATAGACCAGGTGCAAAAGGCCATGGAAGATCTCTCCCGCACCATCCAGGAAGTCGCTACCCGTGCAGATGTAACGGCAAAACTCGTGCAGGACACCACGGTCTTTAGCAAGGAGGGTATGGAACTTGCCCAGAAGACCGAGAACGGTATGCAGGGCATCACCAAATCATCCAATGATGTCAATGTCATCATCCTCGAGATCAAGGGACAGATGGATAAGATTAGTGAGATCGTCAATCTTATCACCGACCTTGCCAACCAGACCAACCTGCTCGCCCTCAATGCGGCTATCGAAGCCGCGAGAGCGGGAGATGCAGGACGCGGGTTTGCGGTTGTTGCAACCGAAGTCAAGTCGCTTGCAGTAGAGTCACGGGCATCGGCCGAGAAGATTGCCGATATGATCAACAGCCTCCAGGCCCAGACCAATAGTGCGGTGGATGCGGTTACTTCAGCTAATACCGGGGTCAAACAGGGTAGTGAAGCCCTGCGGGAGACGCTGAGCAGCTTCTCCAAGATAGTTACCTCCATCGACCAGATCAGCAAGAACATCAGTGATGTGGCAGCTGCGGCCGAAGAACAGGCAGCTTCGGTTGAGGAAGTGACGGCCAGTGTCAATGAAGTCGGCGGGCTGATGCAGAGCACATCCAAGGAGTCCACCGATGCCGCTGCAGCCAGCGAGGAATCGGCTGCGGCCATCGACCAGATCACCAAGGTCATTGGCAGCGTGAACAACATCGTTGACAAAGTGACCAAAGAAGTCTCGAAGTTCAAGTGCTAACCGGGAGTACTGAAAATGGCAAAAGTAACCAAAACGGCAGGGGTTGAAGGAGATATCACCTCCCCCCCTGTAGCACAGGGCACTGAATCACCAGAGAAAACTCATTCCATCAAAGAGACAAAAGCAGGAAAGCACGAGAAGGGAATGCTGCAGGTCGTTGAGTTCCTGCTTGGAAACGAGCGGTACGCAGTCGACCTCTTCGATGTCAAGGAGGTCGTTGAGTACACGACCATCACAAAACTCCCCAACAGTGCCTCCTACATGAAAGGCATCATCGATCTCCGTGGGGAGATAACTACGATTGTGGATTTAAAAGACCGCCTGCATATCGCTTCGACGGCCGAGACAAAGGATGAGAACAGCAGGATCATCGTGCTCGATGAGAAGATAACCCGGGCAAAGACCGGGATCATGGTCGATGACGTCTTATCCGTATCCACGTTCGATCTGAGCGATATCGACAAGACTTCCGCATCGGATGCAAATGAAGACACAGCGATCCTCGGCATCATCAAGAAGAAGGTAAAGGACAAGGAGCACGAGAAGAACGAACTGATCATCTGGGTCGATATCAAGTACCTGCTCAAGGATATTGGCGAAGG
>JANYKQ010000005.1 GCA_025358115.1 Methanomicrobiales archaeon
GGAGAGACCAATCTTCTCGCGGGCTGCACGGTTGACATCGTTGTTGGGCACACCGTGGCCTGAGGCATAGATTGCCGTAACGGTCTTTAAGAAGTTGACCGGGACGATATCCCTCTTGAATGCGAGGTTCCTCATGGCCATAATGACATCGGTGGGGATGATATCTCTTGGGCAGCGGTCCGAGCAGCTGTAACAGGTAGTACAGAGCCAGAGATCCGGATCGATTAATGTTTCATTCTCGAGCCCGAGAACCGCTCTCCTCATAAATTTGCGGATGCGGTACGTGCTGCGGGGAGCTGACGGGCAGGAGCCGGTACAGGTTCCGCACTGGTAGCACATGTGGGCATTCGTGCGTGAGATGGCCTTCACGTTCTTGGTGAATTCAGGGTTTGAATCCTCGAGGTAAAGTATCGTGTCCTGAAGTTTCTTATCCAGCGCCGCTGGGTAACCTTTTGTTCGTTCCATGGAACTCACGCCTTCTCCATCTGTTTGAGGTTAACCTGCCCTGTTATGTCCTCTTTGACCTTTGAGGTTCTTCTGGTGAAGAGTTTCTCTTTGATCTTGTTGAACAGGTCAGTCTCTGTGCCTTTCACATTGATACCGGTCCTCTGCAGAACAATGATATCCTCACCGGGGCAGGCGTTAACACATGCACCGCATAAGATACAATAATCCTTGTTGACTGCAATGGTCTTTTCAATGCTGTTGAGTTTCATCTCCGCTGCGGGAATTGTCGAAGGGAGATAGATCGCATTTGCCGGGCAGATATCTGCACACGTTGAACAGCCGCCGGGGCATTTCTCTGCATGGAATTCGATATCGCCTTCAAAAATCTTCTCAACGGTGATTGCCTCGGTCGGGCAGTTCTTCGAACACCACGTGCAGGTGCAGCAGTTGTCCTTGATAATATCGACTTTGCCGACAACCTTGTCAGAGATGATCTCACGTTCAACGGTGATGCACTCTTCAGGGCAGGCTTCAACGCACACCTTGCAGGCATCACACTTGGTCTCGTCCCAGATCACGTCGCCTTCGACTTTACCGGTCTCTGCGGTGAACGCCTTGTGTTTCACCACGATTGCCGGGCAGAGTGCCCCGCACAGGCCACAGAGCGAGCATTTCTCTTTATCAACGGTAAATGTCGTTTTGGTCTTGATTGCGCACTGGCGATCTTTTGCGCCAGGAACCGATCCTTTATAGGTTCCTTCAAAAGCAGGGACGTTACGGTCAATAGCGTCACGCGGGCAGACCTCTTCGCAGATCGTGCACTTGACGCATTTCTCGTCATCAATCTCCGCCTTCATATTATATTGCGGGAACCCTTCCTTCTCAAGGATCGGGAGTCTCTCTTGTCCATCCACTTTCAAGGTCAATGCATTGAATGGGCACATTATGACGCAGACGCCGCAGTATGAACACTTTACTTCGTCGATATCAACAGCAGCAGCGTAATTAATCGCGCCACGCTTTGATGCACCGACGAGCCCGAGGACAATAGCTTCCTCCGGGCAAGCCTCCACACATATACCGCATCCCGTGCAGGTCTCTGCATTGAGAATAAGGTTGTTCACGTTCTGAAGGAGTTTCTGCTCCATTACAACGTTGACCCCATCCCTCTTTTTGGAAAATTTGGGAAACAGATTGTTCATGAATTAACCCTCATGCAATACCATTATAGTACGTTTGCCTGTGCTCTGAATTATCAGGGATCTGTAAGCGTATTACAGCCAGTACAATTATCCCTCTTAATCTGCACTGCAAATGACATTTTTTTTACGCACCAGCTATGATCGATTCTAAAATCGACTATCCAAAAGTGGTTGAAGAATGTAGATAAATGTTCTGAAATTTACCCGAAAAAAAGATGTTTTTATTGAATATTCAGGATTCCAATCTCTATACTCTTTATTAAGATTAACATAATGTTGTGTACTTGATTTTCCGGCTCCTGTGCGCTCTTAACAGGAATTAATTTAGAAAATTTATTCAATACCCATCATTGTACCATTGTAGCATTGGAGGTTCTCATATGGAAATCAACGGAGTTACCATTGACAATGAATTTGCAGAGGCATTCCCGACATGGGTCTGCCGGGTGATCATCACAGCAGTCACCATGGAATGGGCGAAGAAAGCAGCAACCGAGGCAACCGGTTTTGCTACATCCGCGATTGGGTGCCCGTGTGAAGCAGGGATCGAACTGGAACTCGACGCTTCGCAGACCCCCGATGGCCGCCCCGGTGTCTCCATCCTGATCTGTGCCGGTAAGAAGAAGATCAAGGACCAGGTAGTCGAGCGCCTCGCCGAATGCGTACTGACGGCACCGACAACTGCTGTCTTCAACGGTATTACCAACTCCGAAGAGAAGATCCAGGTAAAACTTCACTTCTTTGGAGACGGTTACGAGTACCAGAAAGAGGTTGGCGGCAGAAAGTGCTGGGTCATCCCGATCATGGAAGGAGAATATATTGGTGAGGAAGAGTTTGGCATTGTCAAGGGTGTAGCCGGTGGCAACTTCTTTGTCATGGCAGAGAACCAGATGGCAGCTCTCATGGGCGCAGAGGCAGCAGTGGATGCCATCGCCAAAGTCCCGGGCACCATCACCAGTTTCCCCGGCGGAATTGTTGCGAGCGGTTCAAAAGTGGGCAGCCTGAAATACAAGTTCATGCCCGCTTCAACCAACGAGAAGTACTGCCCGACACTCCGGGAAAAGGTCACTGACTCGAAGATCCCTGCAGGCATCAAAGGGGTGTACGAGATTGTCATTGACGGTATTGACGAGAAGTCAGTTGCGGCAGCCATGGCAGCAGGTGTCAAAGCAGCGGTAATGGTGCCGGGCGTGAAGTTCATCACTGCCGGTAACTTTGGCGGCACGCTTGGTCCGTACAAGATCGAGCTCCACAAAATCCTCTAATCATTTTTCTTATGGTATTTCTTGTTCAGTGAACGTTATAACAGAAAATTTTCTGGTACTTATCGATCGCTATAAATACTGTTATTGCCGATTCTGTTGTTAACGAAATTTTCGGCGATAACATGATCACCCTGAAACCTGATGACGTTAGGAAACTGTTTGGACCGCTTTTTACCCGGAATGTTCTCGTTATGGTCGATGAACGCGCTGGCATGGCGGAGGTTCTTGGGCAGACCGGGCGCGGGGCAAAGGTGCCGGGTAGTGAATTCCTTGACACCAATAGCAGGAATAGACGAATAGGGGCACCGGGTGCGGTGCTCTTGGGTATCAGGGATATAAAATTGGCGGGATTGTATGGAGAACATTGCTGAACCTTATGTAATACACTATCCGCAGATCGTGGCGGTCGCGGACGGGACCGGCAGCCGGGTGGAGTTGATCGAGTTTTTTGACTGTGTGGGTGGTGCGATGTGGTCGAAGCATCACTATGCCCAGAGCCCGGTGGTAGAGGATGTACGCTGCGTGGGGGCCACCATGCGGTATCTCTTAAAACCGCAAACCGTTGATCTCGCGCTGGAAGGCTCCCGGTTCCCGGCGGGTATTTCAGCATGTACTGTGGACAAGTCCGAGATTGCTGTAACCTATATTGGCATGGGCGGGGGCGGTGTGGGTGCTGCAGCCTGCCGCTCGGATGCCCGCGGGGTCCTGCGGAACCGGAGCGATCCTGCAGGCGGAGGAAAAGTTGCGGGGGCTACCATCTGGATGCCCCGGATGCAGCGTGTGCTCATTGGCGTTGACGACACGGATACCCCGGAAGAAGGGGCGACGTGGACGCTTGTCCATAATATCGCAAAAGCCGTGGAAGATGAGCATTCCGTCTATCTCTCGCACACGATAGTCCAGCTCTTCCCGGTGCCGTACCGGACCAAGAACTGCGTTGGGCTTGTCGCAGAGTTTGCTACAACCGATCCGGCCGGGCTCACTGACCGGTTCCATGCCCTCTTAAAAAAATACACTCTCTCGCAGAAGACCGGTATGGCAGTGTACACCGGTTTCTCTCCCTCAGAGGAACTGCTTGCATATGGCCGGAGCGTGAAACGCGGTGAGGTCGAACCGGGGTTACATGAGCGACTCAACGACAAGGATTTAAAGATCATCATGAACGGCCGGGGAATTACCGGGGCGGTTGCGGCAATACCGTTTGCTACCCGGTTCGAGGAGGCGCTGGAACTATGCAGTGGACCGACCTGAAAGCCCGGCTCCTTTCCGCCGGTTCAGCCAGGATCACCGGTGAACCCGCGGAACAGTATATTGCCCGTTCCACGGCCGGCCCGGGTGCCGGCGGGAGCGGTGCAGTCTTCTTTGCCATGGGGAGCCACCGGGTCAAGCTGGCGTTAAACCCTCTTAGTGAAGTTGAGATCGCCCACCGGGGGGGCGGGGTTGTTGATCTCTATTTTGAAGGAGCCCTCATTCCGGGCCGGCTCCTTGAGCCGGGATGCCACTGCCCAGACCAGGCGTTCATTACCGTGACGGGCAGCTGCATTTTCCACTGCCGGTACTGCCCTGTGCCCACGCTGGGCGGCAAACGAAAATCGATTGAGGAGATCCGGGGAATGGTTGACTCAGTCCGGCAAAGGATTACTGCCATCTCTGTCACGAGCGGGGTGCTCGAAACGATTGAAGAGGAGGAGTCCTACGTGCTTGAGGTGGTAAAAAACCTGAGGGCATATGATCTTCCCATCGGGGTCTCGATTTATCCAACCGACCAGACTCCCGACCGGCTCCGGGCACTCAGTGTTGCGGAAGTGAAGTTCAACATCGAAGCGGCAACGCCGACCATCTTTGCAAAGCAGTGCCCGGGGCTCGACTATGAACAGCTTTGGCGGGTGCTCGACCGCTCTGTGGAACTCTTCGGCAGGGGCAGGGTCTTTTCCAATGTGATCATCGGTCTTGGCGAGACTGACGGGGAGATGGAGGCCTGTATCAAACGCCTGACCTCTCACGGCGTAATTCCTGTGCTGCGCCCGCTCAACCCGGTTGCCGAACTTACCGGCACTCCCCGCCCATCCGCCGAACGGTTAAAAAAGATCTTTGGCATTCATGAACGCGAACTTGAAAAAGCAGGACTCGATGCCCGGATGGCACTCACCATGTGCACGAACTGTGCAGGATGCGATCTGGTGCCGGGGAGGGATTAGATGAAAGGCATTGATGTGATAACAGAAGCACTGCTTGCATGCACCGACCGGCAGTATACCGTACCGGGATTTCCCGTTACGGACCTGGGAGCCCGGACCCGTGCAGAGATGGTAATCAATGAGAAAACAGCGCTGGAATATGCGCTGGGCGATTCGCTGGAAGGGCGAAGGGCTGCAGTGATCATCAAGAACGTGGGAGTGAATGCCTGTGCCGATCCGCTGCTTCAGGCAGCATCCCAGGGACTTATCGGGGGAGTGCTTCTTGTTGCGGGAGATGACCCGGAAGCCTTGGGATCCCAGACGGCACAGGACTCCCGGTATTATGGCGAGCTGGCAGAAATTCCGGTGATCGAACCGGATGCTTCTACCTGTTATTCCGGTGTTGAGGCAGCCCTTGAAGCATCCGAACAGTTCTCAAGGGTTGCAATACTCCGGCTGACGCCGGAAATACTCGATGCGGAAGTAACCCGTTCTCCGGTCCCCCGGCAGAACGGGAAAGGGCGGCTCTCCGACCGGTCCTGGACCATGAACGGGAGGATAACGGCTGCCGAGGAAGTCTACCGGACCATGTTCGAATGGTCAGATTCTTCGCCATTAAACCAGTGGAAAGGAGAGCCTGCCGGTTCAGGTGCCGCCCCGGGAAATACCCGGATTGTTACTGTGCATCCCCTCCCCGCACGGGCTGCACAGGTTAAGGAAGTGCACGAGATTGGCAGGACCTTTGTCCGGGATCACCGGGGGCTGCAACCCCCGGTTCACCAGGAACTTCCTGAAGTGATGAAGGACCGGGGATATTACAAGACATTCTGCAAAGACTGCCCGTTCAAGTTCATGATGAACATCCTCAAAGAGCGGAATATGAGCATGATCTGCGATGCAGGTTGTTCCATCCTGGGAATGACCCCCCCGTACGAGCTGGGCATAGCGAGTTACGGCATGGGTTCGAGTATTGCGACTGCCGCACGAAGCACAAAGGTTGCCCTTATCGGGGACTATGCGTTCCTCCATTCCGGCCTGAATGCCCTGATCGATGTGTACGAGAAGCAGCTTCCGATGCTCTGTATCGTGATGAGCAACAACTGCACGGCGATGACCGGCAAACAGACCTCCTATAATCCGGTCCCCTACCTCATGTGGGCCGATCCGGTTGTCTGTCGTGCGGAAGATGAAGAGACGCTGAAGAACGAGCTCGTGGTGACGGACACGCCCCGTACGCTTGTAGTGGAAGGTACCTGTCCGGAAGGGAGCAGCCATGAAATCGTTAAATATTGAGATCTGTGATGTGACGTTACGGGACGGGGAGCAGACCCCCGGGGTTTCGTTCTCCTGCGAAGAGAAAGTTAAGATCGCGACACTGCTGGATGAGATTGGCATTGAGGTCATCGAGGCCGGGTTCCCTGCCGTCTCGCAGAATGAGGCGCACTGTGTTAAGACGATCGCAAACCTGGGACTCGATGCCCGGATCTGCGGTTTTTCGCGGGCACGGGAAGGGGATATCCAGACTGCCATCGACTGCGATGTCGCAATGGTGAGCATCTTCATCCCTACATCAGAACTGCATGTACGGCTCAAGTTCAAAAAACCCCGGGAGCAGGTGCTTGAGGATTCCTTAAAGATGATCGATTATGCCCGGGACCACGGCGTGCAGGTGCGGTTTGCTGCTGAAGATGCGTCCCGGACCGATCTTCCTTTCTTAAAGGAAGTTTACACACGGGCGGCAGAACACGGTGCAGTGCTGCTCAGTTTTGCCGATACGGTTGGCTGTCTCATTCCCTCCGAGATGAGCCGGATCATGACCGATCTCGTAGCCTCAGTTGACGTGCCGTTCTGTGCCCACTGTCACAATGATATGGGCTGTGCGGTGGCAAACACGATCACGGCTGCCGAAGCCGGAGCTTTCCAGCTCCATACCACGGTGAACGGTATCGGTGAACGGGCGGGAAATGCCTCCCTCGAAGAACTGCTTGTTGCCCTGCGGATGAAAAAGGGGATTGACCGGTATGACCTGTCCCGGCTGACCGAACTCTCGCATATGGTCGAGAAATTCTCCGGCATCACCCTCCCCCGGAATAAACCGGTGACGGGGGAACTGGCATTCTCCCATGAGAGCGGGATCCATATTGCGGCAATTCTGAAAGATCCCGTTTCCTATGAATATTTCACACCGGAGATGGTGGGAAGCGAACGGAAATTCATCCTCGGGAAACATACCGGCAGAAAGGCACTCGAGTACGTCATGGAATCGCTCGGCTGCGAATGTACTGATAAGCAGGTCTGCCGGGTTCTTGACCTGGTTAAGGATCATTCCGAGCACAAATGCAATATCACGCCGGATGTTTTGCGGAGACTGATCAAAAAAGCACAACTGGAGAATGGATAATGGCCACGTTATCAGAGAGGATTCTTGGGGGAAATGCCGGCGAATATGTGGACAGAAAAGTCGACCGTGCCTATGTTCACGATGGCACGGGTGTCCTTACGCTCGAGGCGTGGAAACGCATCGGGAGTGACCGGCTCACGGATACAACCCGGCTCTCGATGCTCTTTGATCATATCGTACCGGCCAACAACAGTACCACGGCAACGCTCCAGCATGAACTGCGTGAATTCGCCCGTGGTTCATTCATGCACTTCACCGATGTAGGATGCGGGATCTGCCACCAGATCATGAGCGAGGGCGTTGTGCTTCCCGGAGAAGTCGTTGTCGGTGCAGACTCGCACAGCTGCACGCTCGGTGCTTTCGGCGCCTTTTCCACCGGTGTCGGTGCAACGGATATGGCGGGAATCTGGCTGACCGGCGAGACCTGGTTCCGTGTGCCGGAGACTATAGGAATCCACCTGTCCGGCTCGTTCACCGGTGCTGCGGAAGCAAAAGACCTTGCCCTGACCTGCGTGAGCCGGCTTGGCATGGATGGCGCTACCTACAAGGCCCTGGAATTTATTGGCAGCGGGGTAGCGGGTCTCTCCATGGATGACCGGCTCGTGCTGAGCAATCTTTCGGTCGAGACCGGGGCCAAGACCGGGTTGTTCTATGCAGATGATGTGACGGTGCAGTATCTTGCCCGGTCCGGTCAGGTGGTACAGCCGCAGGTACCGGAGCCCTGCACCTATGTCGAGGAACTATCCATTGACCTCTCGGAGATCGTGCCGGTCGTGGCTGTTCCGCACCGGGTCGATACGGTCAAGCCCGTTCGGGAGATTGCCGGTCTTCCCGTTGACCAGGTCTTTGTCGGCACCTGCACGAACGGACGATATTCCGATCTTGCCCGGTTTGCCCGGATCGTGAAAGGTAAGAGTGTGGCCGTGCGGACGATCGTGGTTCCCGCTTCAAAGGCAGTGCTGGCAGAGGCAATCCGGACCGGTGTGCTCACCGATCTCGTGGATGCCGGTTGCACCATCGGAACCCCCGGCTGCGGCCCCTGTCTCGGTGCCCATATGGGGGTGCTGGGGGAAGGAGAAGTCTGCCTTTCCACGGCTAACCGGAATTTCAAGAACCGGATGGGTGTCGGCGGTATTATCTATCTTGGCTCGGTTGCAACGGCAGCCGCGAGTGCCCTTGAAGGCGAGATCACCGAACCGGAGGTATGCAGATGAAGGGCAAAGGTCCGGCCGTCTGCGTGGGGCCGGATATCGACACGGACCTTGTTATCGCTGGCCGATACCTGAGGACAAAGGACCACAGTGTCTGGGTTGAGCATGTGTTCGAGGATCTCGATCCCTCGCTTGCTCCCCTTCTCAAAGGATCGGTGATCGTGGCGGGAAAGAATTTCGGCTGCGGGTCATCACGGGAACAGGCAGCGGTGGCAATCCGGGAGGCCGGTGTAGTTGCGGTTGTTGCACCGTCCTTCGCCCGTATCTTCTTCCGTAACGCGATCAACGTCGGGCTCCCGCTCATTGAGTGTGATCTTACCTGCACGGAAGGATGCCTCGTCGCCTTTGACCTGACCGAAGGATGGGTCGAAGCGGAAGGAAAGAAACATACTATCCACCCGCTCTCGCCCCGCATGCAGGCGATCCTCTCTGCCGGGGGACTGGTGGAGTACTGGAGGAACAAGCGGTGATATTTCCCGAGCAGTGCAGTCAGGTGGGGTCTGCAACAACGAAACCCTGCGGAGATCTCGTATATTTCCTGAGCCGCTACCTTGTCCATGATACCGGTGCGGGTTTTGAACTGCTGGAAATCACTCCCGATCCCGAGGGAAGCGGCATGATGCGAAAACCCGTGGCATCGAAGGTGATCGCGACTACGAAGGAAACCTGTCGTTATCCTGAAAAGGTGCAGATCAATGACCGGGCCCGGCTCGTCGAGCTGGCCTTGGATTCGGGATACCGGTGCACGATCTTCACCGGACTGGATGAGCACATGACCTTTGTTCTCGATCCCGACCTGTCAGGATTTATCAGGATCCATGTCTACGATGTAACCCCGCCCCGTCCGAGCCTGTCGGCCTGTCTCCGGGAGCTCCAGGCTGAGGGACTGTTCGGAGAACTTGGCGTCATATTCTGTCATCATATACGGGACATAACGCAGGTGAAAGCTGATGTCTATCCCTGCCGTGCTGCAGGATACACAAAGACCCTTGATGCCGACCCGATGCATGGCGGCGAGACGGTGGCAGGCTGCCTTACCGGTTCGCAGTTCTACACTGAATGCTATGGAAAGGACTTTTCGCTCGAGAATATCTGTCCCCTGGAATCCGTGCGGGAAGAACCGTTCATTGCCCGCTGCTGCCGCTCTGAACGTGAGGGGATTGGCATGTGGAACGGGAAGTTCGGCGCTGTTGTGCATTGGGGTGCAAGCCCGTCCCGTATTGCCCATGCAGTGGAAGACCTGGTAGCACAGTGGAGGAAACGATGAAACGGATTGCCATTGTGGAAGGGGACGGGATCGGTCATGAAGTGATCCCGGTGGCCCGCAGTGCGCTCGAATTGCTCCATCCCGGGTATGATTATTTCACGGTGGATGTGGGATATGGCATGTGGGAACGAACCGGCTGCCCGTGTGCCGACAAGGAGATCCGCGAGATGAAGGATGCGGATGCGATCCTGTTCGGAGCGATCACCACCCCGCCGATGAAGGATTACCAGAGCGTAGTGTTGAGGATCAGAAAGGCGCTTGACCTGTATGCCAACCTCCGTCCCGTAAAAGCCGGCGGGTTCGATATCATGATCGTACGGGAGAATACCGAGGGGCTCTATTCCGGTATTGAAGAGGGTGACGCGAATCGTGCGACTACGCTCCGGGTGGTGACCCGGACCGGTTCGGAACGGATTGTCCGCATGGCTATAAAACTCGCCCGGCAGCGACGGAAACTGCTGACAATCGGGCACAAGGCGAATGTGCTCAAGTCCGATGTGCTCTTCCGCGACATCTGCATTGCCGAGGCAAAGGCTGCCGGTGTGGCTTACAATGACAAATTCATCGATGCCCTCTCGCTCGATGTGCTCCAGCACCCGGCATCCTACGATGTCGTGGTCACGACTAACATCTTTGGGGATATCCTCTCGGATGTTGCATCCTACCTTGTTGGGGGACTGGGACTGGTGCCGAGCGCTAATATCGGTGAACGCTATGCTCTCTTCGAGCCGGTACATGGCAGTGCCCCGGATATTGCGGGGAAGAACCTCGCCAATCCCATTGCTGCCCTCAGGAGTGCGGGAATGCTCCTGACCCATGTCGGGGACAATGAGGGTGAGAATCATATTGAATTTGCGATTCGTGCGGTGCTTGCTCAGGGTATCAAGACCCGGGATCTCGGCGGCTCGGCAGGAACGCAGGAGTTCGGGGAGGCTGTGCTCCGGGTGCTAAAAGAGACCGTGAGGGGTTCCTGATGTTTGCCACAAAAGAGGAATCCGGGTATATCCCGGTTGCTGAGGGAATCACCCGGAAAACACTGGTCCACGGCAGGAATACCCTCATGACGGAATTTGTACTGAAGAAGGATGCAGTTCTCCCTGCCCACTGGCACCCGCAGGAGCAGACAGGGTACCTGGTTTCCGGGCATATGTTCCTCACTATTGGTGGTGACGTGTATGAAGTGCGGGCCGGCGACAGCTGGACGATTCCGGGGAATGTGGAGCACCATGCCACGATAATTACCGATTCGATAGCAGTCGAAGTATTTTCTCCCGTGCGGGAAGATTACCTGCCGGGATAGCGTTTTTTTTCAAAGACAAAACCCGGTGCTGTTTTTAGTGTAATTAGCGCTGGAAGCGAGAGCAGAAATTGTGTTTAGAATTTCGTGTACCCGGACCCGATGATTGGGTTGGTATCCCTCCCGTTTAGGAAGGGTAGGGTCAAATTTTTTTAAAAAGAGGAATGGGTGGGGGCCATATCTCATTTTTTTGAGCCAGGGGGGGAGGTAGGGTTCCTTCCGGGCACCTGAGGGGATCCTACCCCCCCTCCCTGGCGACTTTTCATCAAATTGTTCTCCGACGTGACTCCATGCGAAGCCGTGCCTTGGGCTATGTAAAAAGAGGGGGGTAGGGTCCCTTTATGTGCCAGGATGGGAGGGTGGGGGTCGAATTTTTTTTTTGGGAAGTCTGGGCAGGGGTGGTCCCTCATTTTTTGGTGCAGGGGGTAGGTTGGGGCTGAGGGCCGGGCAGGGTGCCATCAACGGACCGTGGGGATGGAGGTCAGTCTCTTAAAAAAGGACAAGAAAATGACACAATAGTTCAGGAAATAATCGATATCCGTACGCCTCTACTCCTTGCCCAGATGCTCGTTCCGGAACCGGATCAGGGCATCGCAGAACTCGCCCAGGTACTCCTCCATTGAAAGACTGCCTTCCTGGAACGCACAGTCCCCTTCCTCAATCACCTTGTTGATGATGTCCCGGGTGGGGAGGACTAAGTCAATGGGAACTCCTGCCTGCTCCGAGCCCCTGATGAGGGCTTCGCGGAAGAGCCCGATGGAGTATGCTATCCGGTATTTGTACACATCCCGCGTCTTCTCGAGATAACCGGCAACCCGTTCGGTCTCAATGCGGAGAAAATCCTCCTTGACCTTGTCGTCATTGCATTTCCCGAGCATGTACTTGTAATGGGCATACGGGTACATGGTCTCGAGCTCGGCCGGGACGATCCCGCATGTTCCGAAGATCACGATATGATACTGGGATGGTTCCAGTACCTGCGAGATGATCATTCTGATGAGCTGGTGGCTGGGGCTCGCACTGTAGGGTTTCCGCACAGCACAGGGCATGAAAATCGCAATGTCTTTCGGGGCAACTTCGTATTCGTCGATGATGTACCGGTACGATTTCTCAAACTCCGGAAGATAAAAGGGGGGATCGGTCAGGAGCGGAGGATCACTCGTATCGGGATTACACTGTTCTTCCGGATTGCCCATAGCTGTTCCATACCAGATCAGCGCGGGAATACAAGAATCAAGCGCCTGGATTTTACCAAGGATTACCGGTCTTTGTTGTCACGGCATGTCCCGGTAAATGCAGTACCGCCAGTTTTTTGACCCGGTCTGAGTGCAGGGTTTCCTCCTTCCGGGTGATGAAGTGGTACTTCCCCGAACAAAGTGTTAATCAGGTAGGGCAGTCAACCAGTATTTTATCAAAAATACTGAGTTGCAATGTTCGAGCGATTTTTTGAACACGATACAAACGGTGTCTTAAAAGGGCTTACGCTTGAGTGGAAATGCCCTACCTGTGAAGGACTCAACTTCAAACTCATCTTAAAAGGGGAGCGCAATAACGGGGACTACCACACCCGCTGCCGGTACTGTAAGTCAAAATACCGGGTGGTCTATCCGGTACCCGAACGGGCTATTGAAGGAGAAGAAGAATTTTTAGAGCGTCTCTCAGAGGAAGATTTTACCCGTGAAGAAGAACTGGATATGATCAGGGACTTTGCTGAAATCGCGGCATTAAAAGTCGATAAGGCTCCCCTTCTGATCATCAAAGGAAAACAAAACGCTCTCGAAGAAAAGATTGCGTTTGCGAAACGCCGACGGCGTTAATAATAAAAACTGCCCTGTATCTGTAACAAATTCCGGGTACTCATGGTTGATTGCGGGAATACAAAATCGGGTACAACCGGATTTTTCTAAGGACTCCCCTCACAAAAGTATAAGTAATCAAAAATTGCATCCCATCAATACCTGAAGTATCTGGTTGAACGATACCGGGGGAAACGGGCAAAAGAAAGGAGAATCCGGCAATGACAATGTTGCCCGGAAACCTTCCTAAATACGGGTGCATCATGGAATTTACCGCAATACAGATGGATGCGTTGCAGGAACTTGCCAATATCGGTTCTGCACATTCGGCCACTACACTATCGCAGATGCTCAACACCAACATCGGTATGAGCGTGCCGAAGATAGACATTATCGATCTCTCCAAAGTGGGAGAATTTCTCACCGATGAACTGACCACCATGGTCATCTTCGAACTCCAGGGGGATATCCCCCACGGGGGATTTTTAATCCTCCATTTCCCCCGTGATTCTGCCAAACGGACCGCAAATATCGTACAGGGAATCGATTCTCAAAGTAAAACCATTCCCTGGCCTTCAAAAGCAGATCACCCGTTCAGCGAGATGGACCAGAGTGCGATCCTCGAAGTCGGGAATATCATGGTCTCATCATTTTTGAGCGCAGCCTCCGATCTCATTGGCCTTGTAATGCTCCCTTCCCCTCCTGTTCTTGTCGTCGACATGGCACATGCTGCCATCACTTCCCTTATTGCCCAGATGACCGTTGAAGTGGATGACGTGATTCTCTTTAAGGTCAAGCTGACCTCGGATGAGCATCATATCGCCGGCAATATCCTCATCTTCCTTGAAGTCAACACGCTCCAGCAGATCGCGTTAAAACTCGAAGCGATGATGAAAGGCGAAACGCCTGCTTAAGGATTTCCAGCCTGCATAACCCCCTGCAAATATCCCTTTTTTTGACAGATCCCCTGGTTGTAATCTTTCCCACTCGCGAAAAAAACCTGCACCGTTCCGCAATCTATTCAAGACCCCCCGTAAGATTAGTAAGATAAGGAGTTTGGGGGATATGGAACCGGTTGTCCTGGGGGGGTTGGTATTACCTTTTATCATCCTGATCGCCCGGATTGTTGAGACCAGCCTTGAAACGGTCAGGACGATCTACATCAACCGGGGGCATGCAAACCTTGCCGCCTGTATCGGCATAATAAAGACGGGTATCTGGCTTCTCTCCACCGGTCTGGTGCTCACCAATCTTTCGGATTACATGAACCTGTTCGCCTACCTTGCCGGCTACGGTCTCGGGACTCTTCTTGGCATGGAGATCGAGAAGATGATCTCGCTGGGGTATGTGATTGTCCGGCTTTTCATACCGGTTGATCCCCAGCCGCTCATCACCGAGCTGGCCACCCTCGGGTATGGAATGACCCGTATTGAGGGGTCCGGCAGTTTCTCCTCTACCGTGACGATTGTTTTTATGATCGTGCCCCGCTCGGAACTGGGTCGCCTGATGAACATACTCTCACGGGAATATCCTGAAATTCTCTATACCGTAGAAGATGTGCGTAATATCAAGGAAGGTGCAAAGATCTTCCACAAGGATGCAAAGAGCCGAATCCTTGGATTTTTCGGGTTATAACCCTCTGAATTTCTCTCCTTTATCCTCAAACCAAAGTTCTATACTCTGTCCCGCCCACCTAAACCCGGTAGCAAAAGGGAGGGATGGTAGGAAGATGAAAGGTAACGGGACAATTTCGATCTATAATGCCCGCACGGGAATCGTTGAAGAGGTTCTGCCGGTAGTAAAAACAGATGCAGAATGGCGTGCTCTCCTCACCCCGGAACAGTATGACGTGGCAAGAAAACAGGGCACAGAATATGCGTTCACCGGAAAATATCACGCGCTGAAAGAGCAGGGCATGTATGCCTGTGCCTGTTGTGGTACCGACCTGTTTGACTCGGGGGCAAAATTCGATTCGGGTACCGGCTGGCCCAGTTTCTCTGCTCCCGTATCCGGGCTCAATATCCGTACTCACACCGATACTTCCGGAGGAATGATACGCACCGAAGTGCTCTGCGCCCGGTGCAGTGCTCATCTCGGCCATGTCTTTGACGACGGACCCGCACCCACGGGCAAACGCTATTGTATGAACTCGGCGGCTCTGGATTTCCAAAAAAACCCATAATACCTAAATGACCAGAGCTACACGCAACTCTTTTCAGGATGCTCCTCCATAGCAGAACAGAAGACAGGTACCATGCTCTACCGGAAGATGAATAAAACCGACCGGAAACTATCGATCCTGGGTTTCGGCTGCATGCGGTTGCCCCCGACCGCTGACTTTGAAATCGACGAGCTGAAGGCAACCGCAATGGTACGCTATGCGATCGATCGGGGCGTCAACTACATCGACACTGCCTACGTGTACCACAATGGCCAGAGCGAACCGTTCCTCGGGAGAGCACTGGCAGACGGGTACCGGGAGAAAGTCAGTCTTGCCACGAAACTGCCGGTCTGGGATGTCAGGTCCCGAAAAGATATGGATCGCATCCTTGACGAGCAGCTGAAGCGGCTCAACACGGATCACATTGATTTTTACCTGCTTCATGGTCTGTCGCGTTCGTCATGGAATGATATGGCAGCTCTCAATGTGGGAGAGTTCCTGGACGGAGCGATTGCTGATGGCAGGATCCGCTATGCTGGGTTCTCGTTTCACGACAATGTGCAGGCATTCAGAGAGATTGTCGATGCGTATCCCTGGACTTTTGCCCAGATCCAGTACAACTACATGGACGAAGAGAACCAAGCCGGCACCTCGGGGCTGAATTACGCGGCCGGGAAAGGGCTGGGTATTATCATCATGGAACCTCTCCGCGGAGGTGTGCTGGCACAGGAGACGGCAGAGACAAAAAAACTCTGGGCTTCGGGTGGACAAACACGCATGGCAGCCGAATGGGGCCTGCGCTGGCTCTGGAACCGGCCCGAAATAACGGTCGTGCTCTCAGGTATGAGCACGATGCAGCAGGTGAAAGACAATCTTGGTTATGCAAATGGTGGCAAACCCTCCTCGCTCACCTCTGGTGAACTCGCGGTCTATGAGCAGGTAAAAACCTTCTACAACAGCAGGATAAAGATTCCCTGCACGAACTGCGGGTACTGCCAGCCATGCATGGTAGGCGTGAAGATCCCGGTCTGTTTTTCTGCATATAATGACGCGTTCATCTACCAGGATACCGGGAGGGCAAAGTCTGCCTATGATGCTTTTGCCGGTTCTGACGGGGCGGCTTCACAGTGCCAGGATTGCGGGGTATGCGAGAGCCTCTGCCCGCAGAAGATCCTGATACGGGAGCGCCTTAAAGAAGTTGTATCGTTATTCAGGCACTAACTATGGAGCACACCATTGCGCATCGGATACCCCTGCATTAATCGTTCGATTGGCTGCACCGCTTCCAGCACCTTCCGGCTTGCCTCCTATACAGAAGAGCGCCTGAAAGAGACGGTGAAAGGGAACCTTGTCTGTCTCGAAAAGATCCTCCGGTATAACCGGGCACACGGCCTGCTCTTTTTCCGGATCACGTCGGATCTTGTTCCGTTTGCATCGCACCCTGTCTGCACGTTCCCGTGGCAGGAACACTTTGCAGAAGAGTTCCAGGGGATTGGTGCTTTTATCCGGCAGCATGGGTTCCGGATATCCATGCATCCCGACCAGTTCGTGCTTCTGAATGCTCCGGACGAAGGGGTGTTCCAGCGGAGTATTGCCGATCTGGTGTACCAGGTGCAGGTGCTCGATCTGATGGGACTCGACACGATGGCAAAAGTCCAGATTCATGTCGGTGGCGTGTACGGCGACAAGCCGCTCAGCATGGACCGGTTTACGGATAAGTACGGGCAGCTCGATCCGGTCATTAAGAACCGCCTCGTAATCGAGAACGATGAACGGTTGTACACGATCAGCGACTGTCTCGCCCTGCACGAGCGGACCGGCATTCCGGTCATAGCGGATTCTTTTCATCATGCCCTCCACAATCATGGAGAGCGGTTTGCTGACCTGCTTGAATCCATAAGGGTAACCTGGAAAGCGCAGGACGGGATTCCGATGGTCGATTACAGTTCGCAGGAACCGGGAAAACGGGTGGGTGCCCATGCAGAGCAGATCGTACCGGAAGAGTTCCGGCAGTTTCTCCATGAGACCCGTCCGGCAGATTTTGATATCATGCTCGAGATCAAGGATAAGGAAAAAAGCGCCCTTTCAGCCCTTGACATTGCCCGCGGGGATCCCCGGCTGGTCATGGGGAAAAAACGCTGATGCGTGATCTTATCAGATTTCCCGGCCATGTTGTATACAACACATGGATCTCCTGACACCTGCCGTTATTGGTATTGGCCTCTCTATGGACTGTTTTGCCGTATCGCTTGCAATCGGTACAACCACAAAAACCCGGCTGGTCTATGCTGCCGCCTTCATAGCGATCTTTTTTGGAGCATTCCAGGCAGGGATGACCGCAATCGGCTGGCTGGCCGGGTCATCCGTTATCGGACTCATCTCTGCGTATGATCACTGGATTGCGTTTATCCTGCTCGCCATTGTTGGCGGGAAGATGTGCTGGGAAGGTATACACGAGGGCGAAGAGGAGGCCCATATCGAGGCAGTCCAGCTGGTCCCGGTGGTTGTCCTATCCCTTGCAACCAGTATCGATGCCCTTGCCGTGGGGGTCAGTTTTGGCGTGCTCCAGACCGCAGTGCTCATTCCCGCCATCATCATCGGGGTGGTCTGTTTTCTCATCTCGTTTGCCGGTGTGATGCTCGGTGAGCGGCTCGAGAATATTCTTGGCAACAAAATGGAGATTATTGGTGGTTTGATTCTCATCCTGATCGGCATCAACATCCTTGCCGGACACCTGTTCTGGTAAAAACCCGGTTCTCTATACCTGTCAGACGGGGACACATTCGTGCAGGGATGAATGTTGAAACCGGGTATTAAATGTTAAAAGAAAAAAGATGGGATGTTTTCCGCATCCCTGTTCACACGTTTTTTTAATTTTACCAGGCTTCGGGGAACGCCATGTTGGTGTAGATGTCCTCGAGCCGGGCCTTGTGACCGCGTTCCATGTTTGCCAGCTGGGTAAAGAGCAGCTGTGTCTCGATATCCTTGGACAGGTTGGCAAGCTGGGTGTACATCTGCATTGCTTCGAGTTCTTTCTTGATTGAGATGACAATCCCATCGAGGGGCTTCATGTCAACGGTCAGTGCGGGAGTGGGGAGAGATTCTGCAACTTTGTAGTCATGACTTGGATCAAAGTGCATCTTTGCAACATCCTTGGTGAGCATTCCCTGCAGGAACTCGCGGTGCTTCTTCTCTTCACCGGCAAGCTCGGTAAACAGTGATTTTAATGCCGGGCTCTTTACCTTGTCCGCAACGCCGCGGTAAAATGTGTATGCTTCGACTTCCCTGTCGATTGCTGTAGAAATAATCTTCTTTGCATCATCTGCCTTCATTGTTTAACACCTCTTTTTTTAGAATATTGCCAATTACTCTATTTAACAACATTGGTTTTGCCACAAACAGGGAGGATTGATACCCGGTCCGGCTGATTTTGGAATCCGGTATCAGCCTGGTTCTGCCGGCAGGCTCTCGTTAAAAAAACATTGTTCTGACGATTAATACTCCGGGTTTCGTTCATCTAAGATAAATGACTTTCAGATTTGAGGCGAGCTGTATGGTACCGATCACAACACGAATACCGGCCCGTGAAAAAGGCAGAGCGATTAATTTTTTAATGAAACTCCTTTTTGCTTTCATGCCGTCTGTTTTATCAGATCCTCTCGTGAACACTACATAGACATGGACGCAGATGACCGTGCAGAGATCGAACAGATCCTCGGCTATCATTTCTTTGAACCGCAACACCTGATACGGGCACTCACCCACCCCGCCTGTGCCCATGAACTGCTCCAGCAGAACAAGCGGTGCATGGACCAGGAAGCCTACAGC
The DNA here is from genome assembly GCA_025358115.1 of Methanomicrobiales archaeon. Classification (GTDB taxonomy): domain Archaea; phylum Halobacteriota; class Methanomicrobia; order Methanomicrobiales; family Methanospirillaceae; genus Methanoregula. The sequence continues at coordinate 19,053 of JANYKQ010000005.1, forward strand.
ACGCTCGGAGATGCGGTGCTCAAGACCGGACTGATCCTCTATCTCATGGAAAAGGGTCTCGAAACCAAAGGCGATATCACGGTTAACAAGGAACCGGTTGAGAAGAACGAGACCCTTGCAAAAGTCGGCAAACGGTTAAAGATCAAACGGTTCATCCGGCTGGGGCGCGGGGAGAAAGAACTCTTAAGGCTTGGTGAGGAGACGATTCTTGCCGATACCGTAGAAGCCCTGATTGGCGCGATATTCCTCGACAGCGATGCAGGCTTTGGCGTGGTAAAACAATGCATCGGGCTCTGGTTCGAACCTGAACTCAGGAAGGTTAAAAAGGGGGCTGCCCCCCTCAAGGCTGAAATTTCCCTTATCAATCGTCCGCTTTCATCTTCCAGACGTGCAGCACCCAGAGTAAAGAAGCCGCAGTCGCGACTAACGTGGAGAGGATGAGAAGGGGTACATACCACCATTGTGCTGCCATCGTCCCTTCCATAACCCCGCTCCCTGCGATAGTTGCAATCGTGTTGGGGACCAGGAATGCCGTGCCAAGCACCGTGAGATACGCTGTCACAAGGGCAAACCGGTTGTTCATGCTCTGGAGCTGGTTGTTGTAAATGCTCTGCATCACTTCAAGACCAGAAGAGAGCACATTCGACATCTGTTCCGAGAGCTCGATATGCCGGTCGATGTTATCTGACAGGATGCCGATCCTGCCTAAGAGTTTTTCATTGTTTGTTATGAGGTCGGCATCCCCGTAGCGCAGGGAATCAACCACGTCCTTTGTTGCCCAGAGCACGTTTAAGTAATCGATCAGCACGTGCTTCATCCGGTATATGTCATGGGCGATCTTTCTCTTGGCTAAGTTCTCTTCAATCAGGGATTTGCTGATCTGGTCGCCATGCATCTCGATCTCGCGGAGATACTCGAAGTTGCGATCATTGTTCTCGTCGATGATCCGTTCAAGAACCATGGTTATTTTATCGACAACCGGCTCTTCGGCAATCTTTTTGAAGAACTGCGGGGCATACCGGGAAAATCTCAGGAGCCGGTTGATCTCCTCACTGTGAAAGGTTAAGATGAAATTGTCGCGGATAAGGACAAAGAGCGGGTGAACCGCCATCTTCTCTGCCTTGACGGTTGCTGAAGGGAGCATGATACCCATCTCGGTGTCGTAATCTTCGTAGGCAGAGTAAAAACCGGTGGTCAGTTTCGGGATAGGGATCTTGGAGAACCCGGCAACCTGAGCGATCTGCTCGACCTCCGTGTCATCATCCCGGGTGCTGCAGTCGATCCATGCGATGCTTGCCTCGCGGATGGCAGTAAGGTATTCTTCAAGGGGACGGTCCACCAGCCGGTCGATCCTGCCATCCTTGTAAAGAACTATACAGAAACTTAAGGGGATCGGCCCGGATACCTGGGATGTCTGGGGTGTCATCTGCATTTTCATGGTGGGGCCTCTGATCATCCGGCGGGATTCTTTGCCGTGTGTAGTACGAATTATTGATACCGGAAGTGTATATAGGTGGCTGCCCCGGAAGAATGGATTGAATAAGTCCTGACGGATTTTTTTTTAGGAATGCTTATTATCCGGTATGCACAGGTCAGATTATGAATATCCGCTGGCCCCTGCTTCCTGTTGTTATTCTCATCTCCCTTCTCGTCTCCTGTGGGTGTACTTCAACGGCACCGCCCCCGTCTGCTCCTGTATCTCCCCCGGTGTCTCCTTCCCTTGCGCAACCCGGTAACCAACTGACTCCTTCCCCTTTCCCCACCCCATCAGGATCTTTTACCCTCAATGTCGATTCACTTGATCCGGGCTCGGTTTTACCCGGGGTTTACAGTTGCGAAGGTGCAGGCGAATCTCCTGTAATTTCATGGGATGGCATACCCGCTGGTACAAAAAGTCTCGTCCTGATCCTTGATGATCCCGATGCACCGGGGGGGACATTCACCCACTGGATCGTCTACAACATCCCCCCCGATGCCCACAGCATACCCGCCGGCCAGACTGCCCGGAAGGTGCTCGAAAACGGGGCGCAGCAGGGTGATTCGACTGCCAGATCCCGGGGATATTATCCCCCCTGTCCTCCCGTAGGGAAAATGCACAGGTACCTGTTCCGGCTGTATGCCATTGACATGGATATCGTCCAGCCGACAGCGGATCGGGAATCTATCGACCGGGCATTACAGGGACATACTATTCAAAAGACCGAATTTTTGACAACGTTTACCCGGTGATCTCTTTTTTTAACCTTCCGTGTTCCGGACTGATACCGCAAACACAAACGCAACTGCAACCATGAGCAGGAAACTGGCAAAGAACCCATAGGTATAGCCTGCTGCCATCACGACAATTCCCGTAACGAGCGGGCCGGCCGCATGCCCGATGTCCATAGTCGATGAGAGCGCTCCCATTGATGCCCCTATCTGTTCTTTCTTTGCAACATCTGCGACATATGCACTGGTTGCAACGGTAGACAGGGACATGCCCAGGCCAAATGCTGCACTTACCAGCAGGATTATAGCAAAATCTGAGGTGAATGGAATACAGACCGCCGACCCTCCCAGGATGATGAGTCCTGCTGAAATCTGGATGCGTTTGTCGAATCGATCAGCAAGTGTTCCAAAGAAGGGTTTGGTCCCGGCAATGATCACAACCTGCACGGCAAAGATAATCCCGATCAGGTAAGGGCTGATACCCTGGGATGAAAGGAGTAGGGGGAGGAATGTCTCGAATGCTCCGAATGCGAAGTAAGTGGCCATATCAACGAGTGCAGTGGCTCGGAGCCGGGCATTGGAGAAGAACGCAGTAAAACTCTCACGGAATTCCGAGAACGGGAGCAGGGTTAAGGGTCCGGAATGATCTTCGCGGTACATGAGTGTCAGGAAAAATACGGGAACGGCAGCGAGAGCTGCGGCAACATATACCATCCGGTAGGGGAGCAACCCCGGGTACATCATGAACGAGGAGATGATTATCCCTCCGGCGAGCGGTGCTATAGTCCGCCCGATTAAGGTTGCTGAAGAGTACTGGCCCAGCATCGCACCTTTGTTCTCCGGGAATCGTTCGGCGATCACTGCTGAGATAACCGGGCCAAGGATCGCTGTTGCGGTACCCTGAAAGAAACGGACCGGAATGAGCCAGAGGGGATCTACGATAAACAGGTAGAGAAGCGGAGCTGAGAGAAACACAATTCCTGATGTGATGAGCAGCCTTCTTCTCCCGATATGATCGGATAATACTCCGATAGGAAACGAGAACAGGATACCGGCCAGCGGGGAAACTGCTGCCACCAACCCTATTACCAAATCGTTTGCCCCGATTGCCTGTGAGAAAAGCGGCAGTACCGGGTTTTTTGAGATGGTTGTAGAAAAAATGGCAAAGAACCCGAGCAGGAACAGGTAATACATCATCCTGCGTTCCGGCAGGAATCGTTCTCCGGAACGGGTAGCTGGCTGCGACATGGTCTTTGTCACTGGCATTGGAGATCATCAGAATTAAGGGTGCTCATACCGGCAGGACCTGCCGGATAAAACCCATAATGCTAATAGTAATTACTCCCTAAAAACTGCCCTATGAAGAAATCCGTTTCCCTTGGAATTACTGTCCTTGCTCTTGTATTGCTGGTGGCACTGTTTGTGCTTCCGGTTTCCGGGGTGGTTCCCTTGTCATCAGACGCAACAACCGCCCCCGTAGCAGTTTTGCATACTCCCCCAAAATCCTTCGTCTCTGTGGCTGTTAACCCGATAGTCACTGTTGGTGAAACTGCGTATGTCGCTGGTGTTGTTGAAGGTGTAAATATTACTTCCGGTGTCCAGATATGGGTATTTGCCGGGAATTATGTCAATGTTACGACGGTGCCGATCAATGCAGATGGTTACTCTTTCAAAAATAGTTACCAGACCGCCGGCCTGCCCCCAGCAACATACTATGTCTTTGTCCAGAGCCCGGGCCCGGATGGATTGTATGCTATCGATTTTATTGATACCGGGGTATATTCCGGACAGGTTGTCAACACCCGGACCAATGCAATGATCTTCAACTTCACGGGAGTCGGCAGCATCAATGATAAGGATGCTGCACAAGCCCTTTCTGATGCCCTCAACCAGCCCGGAATGGATGACGTATATAGCAAGGCTTCATTCCAGCTGGTTGCTCCTGGTACAATCCCCCAGACCGCGACAACCTCTCCCGCTGCACCGGCAACAACTGCAGTTTCCCCAGCAGCTCCCACGACAAAATCCCCCCTGCCCGTTGGAATTACCGCAGGTGCGCTTCTGATCGGCGGGTTCTGTGCAGCCTTTGGGATGCGAAAAAACTACTAATCGTTTCATTTTTTTTCTTCTGCAGTCTCCCGGCATTCGCCGGGGCATTATGATGGTGCAGTACACCCGTTTGATCGGGGAATCCGGATCAACCCGGATATTCCTCCTGTCTAGACGGGCAGTATCGGGATTTTTGATATCATTGTAGAAAGAATGGCAAAGAACCCGGGCAGGAACAGGTACTCCATCATCCTGCTATTCGCAGAAAACGTAACCCTGACAGAATACCCGAATGTGTCATGGTGATGACTGGCATAAGGGATAATCGGAATAATGAAGATGGACTTTGCAGTATCCATAAACCCATAATACTAATATCATGTACTATCCAAAGCATCCTTATGACGAAATCGGTATCTTTTGGAATTGCATTCATCGCGATCGTGCTGCTGGTGGCATTGCTCGTGCTTCCTGTTTCGGGTGCAGTGGCTTCTGAAACGAATGTAACAACCACTTCCCCCGTAGGTGTTTATCATACCGCTAAGGAAACGTTTGTCTCTGTCACTGTTTCACAGGTAACTCCTACTGTTGGTGACACTGTGTGGGTTACTGGCACAGCTGAAAACCGTAATCTGACGGCCGGTGTCCAGATCTGGGTATTTGCCGGGAATTACGTCAATGTCACTACGGTGCCGATTGATGCAAATGGTTACTCTTACAGAAGTCTTTACAATACCTCAGGCCTGCCTCCGGCAATGTACTATGTCTTTGCCCAAAGTCCGGGTATGGATGGGCAATTTGATATCGACTTTATCGATTCCGGTATCTATTCCGGACGGGTGGTCAATACGAAAACCAATGCAATGATCTTCAACTTCACGGGAGTCGGCAGCGTACGTGACAAGGATGCATCACAAGCCCTCTCTGAAGCCTTCAACCTGTATGGTGTAAATGACGTATATAGTAAGGCAACATTTCAGCTGGTTGCACCTGGTAGCGCAACTCCGACCGGAACAACTCCTGCCGTGGCACCGGTAACAACCGCAGCTTCCCCGACAAAATCTCCGTTACCCATTGGAATCACTGCCGGTGCTGTGCTGATCGGCGGGTGCTGTGCTGCCTTTGGCATGAGAAAAATCCATTAATTTTTTCTTTTTTCTCCGCCGCATCCCGGCAATCACGGCTGTGGAAAAGTTCATCGTCCCGGAAACGAGACGCCATTACATGGATGATGCACGGTCCTGGTACATTTCAGGAATGTCTCTCCAGGCTGAAAACCGTCATCAGGAAGCGCTTCTGGCATTCGAGCAGTCTCTTACCCTTGACCCGGGAAATGCCGGTGCATGGAATGGCAAGGGACTGGCACTTGCCCATCTTTTTGAGAACGCAGAAGCCATCCAGGCATTTGACCGGGCCCTGGCTCTTGGGGAGGACAATGAGTTTGTCTGGTACAGCCGGGGAGTTGCTCTTCACCTGCTGGGGCGTGATGAGGATGCCGTGCACTCGTTCGACCGCGTACTCAGGATCAACCCGGATAACTCCCTTGCCTGGACCGGCAGGGGAGATGCCCTCCTTGCGCTGGGACGGTATGACCGTTCAGTCGAATCCTATGACCGTGCCTTAACGTACGCAACCGAAACCTCAGCGGCCCTGATGGGAAAGAGCCTTGTCTTTTTTGTTCTGGGGGATTATGCCCGATCCCAGGAATTATCCGAGAAAACCATCGCTCTTGAACCTGACAATATACCGGCACTTGTTACCCTCGGCTCTGCTCTGGTTGAACAAAAACAGTACGAAGAAGCGATTGCTGTCTGCGAGCGGGCGATAAAAACCGATGAGCACAGTGAATCAGCATTTGCCATAAAAGCTGCAGCGCTTGCTGAACTGGGCCGATTCCCCGAAGCCCTTACTATCTTTGATCATGCACTTTCCCTGGATTCCTCCATGCCGGATGCATGGATGGGCAAGGGAATAGTTCTGGGCAAACTCGGGCGGAATGCTGATGCAATGCAGGCTTTTGAACAGGCTCTGCTGCTCAACCCGGACTGTGCGGCAGCCTGGTATGCCGAGGGAAAAATATTCCGGTTTGTCTTGCGGACAGAAGACCGGATGACGGTTGCAGAACGCATGCCTGCGGCCAACCCGAACACCGCCGAAGCATGGGGGAGCCGGGGATTTGAAAAAGCCCTGGCCGGGCTTCTGGAAGAAGCCGTGGAGGAATACGATTCCGAAATTCGGACAAATTTTCATTCGGCCCCTCTCTGGTATAACCGGGGACTGGCGCTCGACGGGCTGGGAAGAGCTGAAGAGGCGATCCATTCCTATGAAAACGCCCTGAACGCAGATCCGGTCATGGTGGCAGCATGGTACAACCGGGGTCTTGCAGAAGCTGGTCTCGGAGAGTTTGCAGAAGCCATCCTTAATTTTGATCACGCCCTGGCACTCGATATGACTGCTGCCATTATCTGGGTGAACAAAGGGCTTGCATTCTTCCGGCTCTTCCGGTTTGAAGAAGAACTCGCAGCATATGATGCCGCTCTTCGTATTGACCCCCGGATGGCAGTTGCGTGGTATAATAAGGGGGTAGCGCTCCGGCAGCAGAACCGGAACCAGGAGGCGCTCACATCGTTTGAAAAAGCGATATCTCTCGATCACGGACTGGTCCGGGCATGGTTGAACAAGGCAGCCATCCACAGCCGGGAAGGATCCTATGAACTTGCCCTGCAGGCCTATGATATGGTCCTCTCTTTAGAGCCCCTGCATACGCTCGCTTGGGTGGGTAAAAGTTTTGTCCTGATCAATATCGGCAGGTCGGGTGCCGGAAAAAAGGCTTTCATACGGGCAAACCAGGTAGCCCCACAACTCTCGCTCATGCGGAGGAATTTTGGTGGAGCCATCTTTCTTTCGAAGAGGAGCCGCAACTATGTGGCGTACCTGGATAAAAAAAGAAAAGTTCCCCGCGACGCCTCGCTTGCATGGTATTCGATTGGTCTTGATCTCTACCAGAAACACCGTAAGGAAGAGGCAATGGGGGCGTTTCACCGGGTACTCTCGATTGACCCTGCCAGTTCACGCAGCTGGTACTATATCGGGCGAGCTGCTGCGGATCTCGGGAGGTACCCTGAAGCTCTCGAAGCCTATGGCCATGCACTCCGTCTCGATCCTGCCAATAAACAATGCTGGAACAACAAAGGACTTATTCACCGGCGACTGGGACAGTCTGATGCCGCACTTTCCTCGTTTCGTACGGCACTCGAACTCGATAAAGAATATTTCAATGGCTGGTACAATCTCGGGCTTGTCCTGCTTGACGTGCACCGGTATACAGAAGCGGTGGAGGTTTTTTCTAAGGCGCTGCTCCTCAAACCCGGGGATTCCCGTGTCCTTACCAAGAAACACTATGCAGAAATGAAAGCCGGCCAGGCCTGATACCCGGGACACAAAGTCGCGGTCATCTTTTTTGATAAGTGGATACCCGGACTTCCCGTTTTGGCATATCCCTTTATGGTTTTAAAGATACTTTCTCATAGAGAGTTGTCCAGCATGCTGCTTGAGTCCGATTCCCCTGGCACACCGGCTTCTGAAGGGGGTATAAAGCCATGATCTCACTGCGCCTGTACCGTATTTACGATATTGGCAGGGAGATCGATATCGACTGGCTCGAGCGTGCGCTCGCCCAGAACTACTTTACGGCAAGGACCAGTTTTGTCCGGGTCAAACCCAAGTCCATCATGATGGAAGATCCCCCGCTCCTGATCCAGATGCACCCGATACGGGTTGAGCGGGAGGGCAGGACATTTGAATTCTCTGTGGTTGCAAGGGTTTTTGATATCGGCGCTATCAGCTTCTGTTTTGTCCATGATGACCGGGATGCTGATTACAATGAACTGGAAAATCTCTCATTCCTGTTTGCCGGGCAGGAAGGGTTGGCTGAGTATTATGTCCAGTATCTCAAGACACTTGGGGAGATCATCAAACCGCATATCAAGAATTTCGCTATTGATCCCGAGTTCTATGAAGATTACACAATCTACGTGACCGATCGCCGCGACGATTCGATCGACCCGATCCCGCTCCTCACCGGGGAAAAAGCAAAGATCTCTCCCCAGATGCGCCAGGAAGTTTTGAAAAATTCACTGAGTTATACTGTTGATGATCTTGTCATGTTGTCGTGGGATTCGGCGCTTATCTGTGACCCGGAGAGCCCAACCGATATCATCGATTTGATCGAGTTTGCCAATGTGCAGGTGCTCGAACTCCGGTACTATGATCGCGAGCTCACCCGTGGGATGGAGAAGATGTACGATGATATCGAACATGCAGACCGTCTGTCACAGTTCCGAAGGAGC
>JANYKQ010000031.1 GCA_025358115.1 Methanomicrobiales archaeon
GTAATCCCCGGGTAGGATTCAACCCACGGGTCGTGGACTGCAACGGTTGCCCCGGCCTCAAGGGCAAGGTCCCGGAATAATTCCGATGGCGGGTCCCGGGCATCATCCGAGTTCCCGAGGAACGCCCAGCCGAGCAATGCAATCCTTGCTCCTTTGAGCGGTTTTCCTGTACGCTCCAGTGCCTGCCGTGTCAGGGTAAGCATATGCCGGGGCATGAAGTCATTGATGTGACGGGCAAGGACATAGAGCGAAGGCTCTCCCGCGGGATAGTCAAGCAGACCCTTCCCGAGGACCTGTGCCCCCCGCTCAAGATGATACGTATCCTTGGTCAGGCAGTGCCCCCCGACACCGGCACCCGGCCAGAGCATGGCGCGGGTTATTCCCTCTCCTTTCAGGCTGTCAACACCCGTGCGGACATCATACACATTGACACCCATCGCCTCGCAGTACAGGGCAAGCTCATTGATAGCAGCTATCTGGAGATCGCGGAAGGTATTCTCCGTAGTCTTGGTCACTTCTGCTGCCGTGGCACCCATGGGGATAACCCGGCCTTTTGTCAGGATGGGGGAATACAATTCGGTTGCACGCCGGGTGCTTACATCGTCAATTCCCCCGACAATCCGGTCATGCTCCCGGATATTGCGGAGGAGGCGTCCCACCATCACCCGCTCGGGTGCATGGGCAAGGGCAAAGTCAACACCAGCAACAAGACCGGATTCCTTTTCCAGGATCTCCCGGGCCACACCGATGGTAGTCCCGGGGGTTATGGTGGATTCCAGGACGACGAGCATCCCGGGTTTAAGATAGTGTCCTACATTTTTTACGCCATCAAAGAGAGCAGAAAAATCAGGCAGGAGGTCATTCTTGTTCAGGAATGGCGTCTGGATAGAGAGGGTGACGGCATCCAGTTCAGAAATCTTTGAGAAATCTGATGTACAGACAAACTTCTTTTCAGTCACCACTTTTTTCAACAGGTCCTCAAGGCCGGGCTCTTCACCTTTCAGGGGACTTTCCCCCCGGTTCAGCATCCCTATCTTGTATCCCGATGTTTTCGAATCCCGCTGGAAACCATATACATTCTTAAACTTCGGCGAATCAGCAAAAAGTGCCGCGGCAGGAATCCCCACGTACCCCATGCCGATAACCCCGATTGTCCGGATCGGTCCCCGCTTTTCAATAAGGTCAGCAAGAGTCGCATTCATGCCTTCACGCTCTCCCGGACGAACCCTTGCGTTATCTGTTCGCAGATCTTCAGGTTCAGCAGGGCCTGCTGGGGGGTGACCGGGAAGGGTTTCTTCTTCACAACACATTCCAGGAATGTGGAGAGTTCCCTTTTAAGCGGTTCCTGTTTCTGGACCAGGACCTTCTCGATAATATTTTCCTGCACGTACCGGTCGTTCTCTATATGATATTGCCCGGGCTTCCGGTAGATGGCGATCTCCTGGGTCATGTAATCGCCTTCGATCGTGCAGTCCTCCTGCTCGATATAGATCATGCGGATCTTCTTGGACGATTTACGGCTTCCTGACATGTAGACCGTGGTATTGTCAAAAGTAAAGAGTGCTCCACATACATCGGCAGTTCCCGAACTCTGCACTGAATATTTCTCATGGTCAAAGAGACTGAAGATGACATCAATATCATGAATCATGAGATCTTCTACCACAGAAGTGTCCGTGATCCGGGTAGATGCCGGGTTATGGCGTTTTGTCTCAATATAGAGGGGTTTATTGATCATGCGCCGGATTTCGTCGATGATCGGGTTGAAACGCTCGATATGCCCAACCCCAACGGTAAGATCTGCCGGAATTATTTTGAGTAACGCTTCTGCATCTGCCGCTGTCTGGCAGATTGGCTTCTCGATCAAAGCATGCACCCCGGCAGAAAAAACTGTGCGGGCAACATCATGATGAAACTGTGTCGGGACACAGATGCTGACTGCATCAACCTGTTCCAGGAGGGCTTTGACCGTAGGTGCAACCTGCCCTTCATTTACACGCGCAACATTGGTTGCAGCGTTCGTATCCAGATCAGTGATCCACAGGGAATCAACCTGCTTTAATTCTGAATAGACCCGGGCATGGTTCCTGCCCATTACCCCAACACCAATTACACCAACATCCATTTAGATCAGTCCGTTTGTTTCAGCACATATTTTTTCGACCATAGGTTCAGTCACCGGGGGATGAACCGAAAGGGAAAGCACCTCATCGCACAATTGCTCAGCAACCACGTATGAAATAGTGGGATTTTATTGGAGATAAACCGGTTGCTGGTGAATCGGAACCCGGGTTATGAACACTCATCCCAATCCCGCGAACTGCGGGTTATGCCATAAACTTTGCCCGCGTCATCAGGAATTCCGGAGTTATCCGGACAACATACTGGTGATAGACATGGGTCGAACCCGGCATACGGTGCGGGGTTACCAGGCCCTTTGCGGCCAGGTGTGAATCCAGGTAAGACGCATGAGAAATTCTCTTTTGATTGAAATCCGGGAGTTTCTTGAGTTGCTCGCATCCGATTGCACCTCCGATATCGGTGAGGCGGTAATTGTACCCGATCATGGTATGGCGGTACTTTTCGCTCTGCCCGTGGTTGATGAACTTTCACATTATTGCTGCGTAAGCATCATCATTGGTGGTGATGGCGCCACCTTCGCCGGGGTCATGTTCTTGGTGGGGTAAAAGGAGAAGCAGCCGGCTTTTCCGAATCCCCCTATGGCCTTTCCCCGGTATTGTGCCCCATGTGCCTGGGCTGCATCTGGCCAGTGCAGCGTGGAGTGCGGCAGTTCCGCTGTTAACCGCGATAGCGTGTTTCACATCACAGTAGTGACTGAATTTTTCCTCAAACTGTGCAACTGCCGGCCCCTGTGCAAGCATACCGGAACGGATTATTACGGTTGCCGCAGATTCTTCTTCTGTGCCGGTTGAAGGTTGGGCTATGGGGATTTTTGTCATGAGGATCGGGGACTCTCGTTTTTTTTTAACAAAGGTATTCAGCGTTACGGTAATTGGTTGAATTCGGGTGAGGGGGAGTTCTGGATAGGTTTCATTGCAGGAAAGACCGTCATACTCCAGGCCGCAGGCAAAAACGTACAATAAATAAGTTTTCGGGAAACCATAAAAGAACTCCTGATTAAAAATACTAAATATAATCTATAAGGATACATGAAAAATATATCGGGATAAATATCAACACAGGTTGTCAGATTTTTTTTGGTTATCCCGTGCAGTTCCTTTACACTTTGGATATTCATTTCGGCCCCATTCGGCCAATATGGCAATCATATCATTATATGGGGAAAAATTAAGATCGGCTTCATCTCAAAAATTATTGATAATAGAATTTTTTATGGCAACTATATCAGGAAATATCCCTGCAATTTTGCAGTAACCGGTTCGCCCTTTTTTTAGTCACCGGTAAGATATTGCAAAGGAAAAAAATCCAGAATGTGTCAGGATCATTTACCCGACAAAGACCCCCTCTCCGCAAACCGCTTCCGGATACCCTCCGCCGCAAGGTACCCGGTCGAGAACGCAGCCTGCAAATTATATCCCCCGGTATCGCCATCGATATCCAGCACCTCGCCCGCGAAATACAGGCTGGGAACAACTTTCGATTCCATGCTCTTCATGTTCACCCCTTCGAGCGCCACACCGCCCTGCGTGACCATGGCAACCGCATAACCGCCTGGTGCAGTAACCGTCATGGGGAATTCCGTGCAGTTCGTGACCAGCCGGGTTCGCTGTTCTGCAGAGAAATGATTGCACTTGAGATCGTCGGGGATATCCGATATTTTAAGCAATTTCCGGTTGAGGCGCTCCGGGATAGGGTAACCGGCAAGAATCGTTCCCACCTGCCAGGTTCGGTTCTCCTGAACCCTCCGGGTGAGATCCGCAGTGAACTCCTCGCGCTTCATGGCACCTACAAACGAGAGCCTGAGCACATCATCCGGCCGGATATACCGCGAGGCATTAAGTATCCCCGGGCCCGAGACTCCCAGGTGCGTGAAGAGAACATCCCCCCTGTACTCCCCAACTTTTTTCCCGGCCCGCCAGACCGTAAACGGCATCTCTTCAAAGGAGATACCCGCAAGCGCGGCAAACGGAAAATTCCTGATGAGGAGAGGGGTTAAGGCAGGTGCAGTTTCGGTTACCGGCTGTCCCAGCGATTCACTCAGCCGGTAACCATCGCCGGTCGAACCGGTCTTTGGATAGGATGCTCCACCGGTTGAGATAACAACTATAGCGGAATGATATACAGCACGGGAAGTCACGATCTCAAATCCCCCGTTCTGGCGGGTGATGCCGGTTACCGGTTCGCTGCATCGTACTTCTACTTCCTTCTTTTTGCATTCCGCAAGAAGGACTGCCAGAACATCGGACGACTGCCGGGTTTTCGGGAAGACCTTGCCATTCTCCCCGGCCTGCATGGGAAGCCCGCGCTCCTCGAAAAAGGCAAGGAGTGCCCGGTTCGTAAACGAAAAGAGCGCGGGTTTTATCCATTTCCCGTGGTCGCCATAATGGGGGAGGAAATCCCGCATCTCACCGGCATGGGTGATATTGCACTGGCCGGTACCCGACAGAAGGAGTTTGTTCCCAGGCTCATCCTTCTTTTCCAGGACAAGAACTCTGCTGCCGGGAATACCCACGTGAATCGCACAAAAAAGCCCGGCAGGTCCTGCACCGATCACGATACTATCATACTGCTCCATCACACCAAATCCTCCATAGTAGTGCCGTCAGCGTACCTCTTGAAGTACTGCTGTCACGAATCAAGAAAAAATATAATTCCCATGGATCCATTTCGGGCGAGGTTACACTATGCTTAATCCCTTTAAGCACAAAAATCTGCTACTCATGGTTGATGAACGGGAAAAGAAGATCATCCTTCTGGTAGCATCGCTTGCCTCATTTCTTGTCCCCTATACGGGATCATCAATAACCGTTGCACTCCCGGCAATGGCAGCCCAGTTCAATGCAGATGCCGTCACGCTTGGCTGGATCACATCAGCCTATATCGTATCAGCAGCTCTCTTCATTGTCCCGTTCGGCCGGCTCGCTGATATTTACGGGCGCAAGAAAATTTTTTTATGCGGGGTCCTGATCTTCTCGATTGCCTCCCTGGCCTCCGCACTTGCTCCCACTGCAGGCATCCTGATTGGTGCACGGTTCATCCAGGGAATCGGCGGGGCCATGATCTTCGCCACATCGGTTGCCATCGTTACCCAGGTGTATGGCCCCGGCGAGAGGGGGCGGGCTCTCGGCATTACCATTGCAACCGTGTATGCAGGTCTTTCGCTCGGCCCGTTCCTTGGCGGGATTCTCACGGATCGCTTTGGCTGGCCCGCTATTTTTCTCCTCAACCTGCCCATCGCTCTCATTACCATTGTCTTAACGCTGCAGGGAGTGAAACACGAGTGGGCGGACGCTGCGGGGGAGCGGTTCGATCTCCCCGGTGCACTGGTCTATGGGATTATGCTCTTTAGCGGGATTTTTGGGATGCTCCTGCTGCCGGATCCCTACGCAATGGCATGGCTGTTTGCGTCCGTATGCATGGGAGGGATCTTTATCTGGTGGGAAAAGCGGTGCCCAAACCCTCTTTTTTGTCTTGCTATCTTTTCCAACAACCACACTTTCGTCTTTTCCAATATCGCAGCCATGATCAACTATGGTGCAACCTTTGCCGTAGCCGTTCTCCTCTCGTTATATCTCCAGTATATCCAGGGATTCTCAGCTGAGACTGCCGGGTTCATCCTCGTAGCTCAGCCGGTGGTCCAGACCCTCTTCTCGCCCGTTGCCGGAAAATTATCCGACAGGATCGAGCCCCGCATCGTTGCTACGGCAGGTATGACCATCACAACACTCGGGCTCTCATTTTTCATATTCTTAACCCCGACAACCCCGCTGTATGCAATCGTGATTGCCCTGATGGTGCTTGGGTTCGGGTACGCTCTCTTCTCCTCGCCCAACACCAATGCGATCATGAGCTCCGTTGACACGCGGTATCTGGGCATTGCCTCCGGGATGAATGCCACCATGCGCTCACTTGGTCAGGTGCTCTCGATGGCAATTGCAATGTTGTGTTTCTCTGTTTTTATCGGGACGGTCACCATCTCCCACAAAGTGTATCCGGCACTGATGACCAGCGTGACGATCTCATTTTTGATCTTTACCGGTCTCTGCATCCTGGGGATCGGGACCTCATGGGTACGGGGAACCATCCATAACTAAAGAATCGTCCAATACAATTTTATGCCATTCCTATTTGCTGCTGGCAAACCGGAAAAAAAGAATGACTGAGTCAATGCACGTGATGGTTTTTGACCCGTTTGCGCAGAGCTTCGGTGTAATGGTGCCGGAGCTCCTCCGTTTCCTCGGGAGAGAAATCTTTTTTCTTTGTTGAGTGCAGGTGCCGTTCCATCTGCTTTACGATATGTTCAGCCTCGTGGAAATCATGGACCTCCAGGTACGGCGGGGCTTTTACCACTTCATGCGCATGCCCGCACTGGGGACAAAGTTTCCATTTCTGGAAATGATCCACGTACGCAAAGGTACTGCAGGACGGGCACCGGATGATGAGGTACATGGTAATGAGGTGATGTGCGTTATCCTCATAAAAGGATTTCGGTGCTTTTTCCGGAATGGGGATATGATTTTTCCCAAGCCTGATAAGGTCGCGGGGACGTATTATCGGGGTTGCCGTGGGGTAAAAAAGTCTATCCACTCAACATAGTTTGGCAATTACATCGAAGATGAAACAAAAATATTTCACTTTTTACAAAAACTAATTAAACCTCCATGGGAGCATCCTTTCGGGTGCGATAGTGTTTATCCAATTATGGAGTACACCATGTTTTCTTGAGAATTTTCCATAAAAAATATCCATATCAGGAATTATGATGGGGGTTGATACCCCCATACTCCAAGATATGATAAACTCCGCCGCCCCCGACGGGGCGCCCCCGCAGCGGTTCAAGAACCTTCGATCTCATTAAACCGATTTGTCCAGCGAGACTCCGATGAGGAGGCTTCAGCAACGCCTGAAGGGGGTGGGAAAATTCCTGAAATCTATAAGAGGAGGTATCCGATTTTTAAAAATTTTGGGAGAGACCTTCCGTTCATGGACGTTTTAACAGAACCTGAATTCCGTGAAAAAAACCGATGGTAAATGTTTGAAGTCCCAGTTTCATCCACAACAGTCCACTCTAAAAAACCCGGATACGAAACGAAACTCCTATATCGTCAGATCATCCCATAGAACCGGTATGGAAGATATTCAGGTCATGGCCGTGAAGGGGCTTCCCCTCATCCATGCGGGTGACGATATTGCTGCAATGATCTGCAAACAGGTGCCTTTGCAGGATGGCGATATCCTGTGCATTGCGTCAACAATCCATTCGAAAGCAAAAGGCTGCACAAAAAAACTAACGTCTATCACTCCTTCCGAACGGGCAATACGCCTTGGTGAACTGAATGGCGAAGACCCCCGGTTTATCCAGGCCGTGCTCGATGCATCTTCAGATATCATCATGGAGCACCCGTTCATTCTCTCCGAAATGGCATCCGGTCACATCGGTGTCAGGGCTGGCGTTGACCAGAGCAATATTGAAGACGGTATGGTGATCTTCCTTCCCCCTGACCCGATGAAATCTGCCGGTGACATGCGGGACGAGATAAAAAAGATTAGTGGAAAAGATGTCGGCATCATCATCACCGATACCTGCGGGAGATCCTTCCGTCGCGGGCAGACCGGTCATGCAATCGGCTGGAGCGGTTTTACTGCGATACGGGATTTCCGGGGGGATACCGATCTCTTCGGTCACGTGCTCAAGATCACGGAAGAGGCTGTTGCTGATGAGATCGCCGGCTTTGCCAACTTTGTGATGGGCGAAAGTGATAACGGCGTTCCGGCCGTGGTCTTCCGCAACTGCCCGAAATGGACGGGTCATGACAACCTGTACTTCAGGAATGATGAGGATATCACCAAAAAACTGTTGAAAAAGGAATGTTATCAGTAGAGAAAGTTCAATATCATGATGACGATACCAACACCGGCTGCAACTCCCATAACCACGAGGGGATCGATATGAATTGCCCGCCGGTCTTCGCTCTCATAATAGTTAACGAGACCTGCTGATGAGAGTAATCTTCCACCTTGCTTCTTTGCCATACAAATATATTTGATTTTTGGATATATAAAGAAGAGTCACGCCGTATGAAAAAGACCCTGCACCAGATCTCCGGACAAGCGCTGATTGGCCGTGAACTCTCTCCCGAACCGGTGGATATCATTATTGAGGACGGGCGCATCACGGCAATTGAGCACAATCCCCGTGCTCCATTACAGTGGATCTGCCCGGCATTGTTCAATGCGCATACCCACCTGGGCGATACCATTGCCATGGATTGCGGTGCTACCGGTGACCTCGCTGCACTGGTCACCCCCCCGCACGGGCTGAAACACACCCTTCTTGCCGCAGCGTCCCGAAAGGATCTTGTCGGGGGAATGCGGGCCAGCATAAAGGGAATGATCAACGGCGGGGTTGCCGGCTGTGCGGATTTCCGAGAAGGTGGCCCTGACGGGGTAACCTGCCTTAAAGAGGCCTCAGGAGAACTTACTTTCTCCCCGGTCATTTTTGGCAGGGATGGCGGGGAGAACCATGCGGACGGGCTGGGCATCAGCAGTACCCGTGATGTGACTGATCTGGAACACCTCGTCAGGGAGGCCCGGTCAAAAGGTAAAAAGATTGCATTCCATGCCGGTGAACGCGATTCTGCTGATGTCGATACAGCGCTTGCATTTGATCCGGATTTGATCATCCATGCCACCCATGCGACAAAGAAACAACTCCGTCACTGTGCCGACAAGAATATTCCCATTGCAGTCTGCCCGCGTTCCAACTGGACATTAGGGGTGACGACATCCGCAAAAAGACCCCCGTTGCAAATGATGCAGGAACTCGGTTGCACCATATATCTTGGTACGGACAATGTCATGTTCGTCAA
>JANYKQ010000007.1 GCA_025358115.1 Methanomicrobiales archaeon
CCAGATCATCGCTGAGTATGGAGAGGCATTCGAGAGCTACTTCAACTGGTTCGACTCAATCGACAACAAGACCGCGTTCTTAATGGACTCGTCAGTTCCCAACGCACTTGCCCATGCATGCAAGTATGTTACCGAAGTCGGTCTTGCAAACCGTGCGATCTACAACTCGATCAACGGTTCGATCCTGCCCGAGAGCATTGAAGCCCTCAAGAACAGTGACGTGGATGCAGCCATTGTGCTCGCATTCAACCCGGCTGACCCGTCAGTTACCGGCAGGGAGAAAGTTCTCACCTCCGGTGGAGTTGCAGGACAGACCAAGGGTATGCTCGAGATCGCAGAGTACTGCGGTATCAAGCGCCCGATTCTCGACACTGCAGCAACCCCTCTCGGTCTCGGCAGCGGCGGCTCATACCGTGAGATCCTTGCATGCAAGGCAATTCACGGATACCCGACCGGTGGTGCATACCACAACATGACCGTCTCCTGGACCTGGCTCAAGCGCTGGAAAGGAACGAGCAAGACCCCCTCAGTACTCGCAGCAGGATACGAGGGTAAGGATGTCCTCCTCAAGCAGATGTCCCACCACTACCTCGGCGGTATGGAAGGCATAAAGCAGGCAGCATGGTCAGCCCCTGATATCGGCTGCAACATGATTGCAAGCACCCTCGGTGCAGACCTCATTATGTACGGTCCGATCGAGAACGTGGAAGCAATGATCACCGCACAGGCCTACACCGATATCACGGTCCTTGAGGCAACACGCCAGCTCGGCATCGAGTGCAAATCAGACAGCCACCCCATCTTTAAACTCATTTAATTTTTTTTTTTAGTTCCGCACTGCGGGGTATACTATTGGAAAATTCATCCGCATTCTCTGAAATTATGCCAATAACAACGTGTTACTATCCTTTGATACCGGGTAGAATGCTATAAAATCGATCTTTAACAAGGATTCTCTAAAAAAGAAGCGGCCTGGCGACCTGTATCGTGTGAATGCCCGTTACCGTGTCACAGAAAAAAATTAGTTTTTGCTGGCAGTGTTGGGAAAATTCACGATCCTGAGGCACTCGTCAGCTTCTTTTATCCTGCCGAGATTGCGAAGGGCAATGGCCTTGTTGTAATACACAAACGAGTTGATGGAGTTGTAATTGAGGGCCTTGTCAAAAAAAACAAGCGATTCTTCGTTTTTACCCAGTTCCCTCAGCGCAATGCCTTTTGCCGTCGCCGCCCGGACATTATTCGGGCTGGATTCGAGGAGGATATCAAAGCATTTGATCGCTTCATCGTACCGTCCCAGTTCATTTAACGAATAACCTTTATTGCTCAGCGCAAAGGTATATTCCGGATCCAGGGCCAGTGCCCGGTCGAAGCAGGCGATAGCCTCTTCATACCGGTGAATCTTTCTCAGGGCATATCCCTTCTCATACCAGAGAAGGATCAGCTTGGGATTTATCGCAAGTGCTGCATCATAACAGGCAATTGCATCAACGTGCCGCCCGAGGGAATAATACACATTCCCTTTCTCCTCAAGAGCGGTTGTATTTCTGCTATCCACTTCGAGTACACGATCATAGTGCACAATAGCATCATCATACCGGCCGATCTTCATCAGATGATGTGCCTTACCCAGCAATGCGGTGACGTCCATACCACTCAGTATACCATTCACATGACCAATGATAATACCTTGCTGTTTTTTTTTGCAGCGATCACTCTTCCCGGTTCTGCCGGGAGCGTGCAAGAATTATTCCCAACCCGGCAACCGCAATAACTATGGGCAACACGGGTAATGATGTTTTTTTCGCAGGAGTTTGTACTTCTCCCGGGGTCTGGACCGGCAGAATCGTTACGGTAGTTACCGGAGCCGCAATTGTTGTCACTACGGGAGCCGGTGTGGCAACCGGAGTTGAGGAATGCATTTCAGGATTCAGGGTATAGGATGTCCCGGTACTGGAATGGAGATCCGATGGTTCCCGGCCTTTGAGATAGACGGTGAGGGTTTTGTAACCATTTCCCGATAGACCGGCTCGATCCACCGGTTCGTTCGATACATACACAGTATAGGTCCCGGCAACAATTTCATTGTCGATCCGGGCCGTGTTCCACTTATATGACCACTGCTGGTCGCTGTCCACGCCGACAACCGTAAAATGACCCTGTTCAGCCCGCTGCGTGGGATCGGTCAGGGTTACCCCGTTCTCCGGCAGGTCAGGCCCGGTAAAAAAGAGGTATACCTGGTTTCCAACATAGGATACGCCATGAAGATTGATGACATCCCCCAGGTTACCCTCGTACGTATCAGAGGTATCTGCTCCGGAAACCGGATAGATTACGATACCCGCACAAAGGCAGACCAGGAGCAGGAAGATTCCCGTACCATGCCGGAAATCAGGGGAAGATCCGATCATAAGGACCACATATTACAAAATAAACCGCCGGGAGGTTTATAGATTTGTACGGGGATTTTCCGGGCATATTCCAAATAACCGATAACCACCTTGGAAAAAATCCCAGCACATAAATCCCATCACTTCCCAGTACGCAGGAAGGATGATTATGACTGAGGAAACCAACGGAAGTGAAGGATCTCAATCTCATCTCATAAAAGGAAGGCTGGAGGCACTATCGGATGGTATCTTCGCGTTCGCGATGACACTCCTTGTCATCAGCCTGACCGTGCCGGATAAGGCAACCCTGGTATCATCAAATGCCTATGCTCTCCAGGTTCTCATCAACCTCTATTCCGGTTTCATGCACTATGCTCTTGCGTTCCTTATCCTCGGGGCATTCTGGCTCAGCCAGCACATGCAGTTCCATTCAGTACGGACACCCGACAAGATATTCACCTGGATTAACCTCGTGACGCTCATGTTTGTCGCCCTCCTCCCCTTTTCATCGTCGTTCTCCGGCGCTTTTTCCGGTGTCCCGATTGGTGCAATGGTTTTTGAGCTGAATCTCTTTGTTATCGGTATGGGTCTGTCCCTCCAGTGGTGGTACGCTACGGACGGCAACCGGTTGACAGAATCAACGCTCAAACCGGCATACATCAGGAAAGTCCGGTTCCGGAATCTCGTTGTCCCCGCGGTCTCTCTCATTGGCATCCTGTTCGCACTCTCGGGAAACACCTGGAGTTCCGCGATCTATATGACCCTCCCCGTAGTCTATTATTTCGTAGAGCGCACCTTCGGGTGAAGACCGGACGGGCGAGCTCCGGACCAGGATCGGCAGGGAATGCCTGCTGATCCCGGAATGAACGGATATGACGGTGATTCCGGCGGGACCAGAAACCAGCAGATAAAAGAAAAGAATTATCCTCCTGTGAATCCTTTTTTCCTACCATAATGAACATTCTAACGCTTCTTACTGCATTCGTGCCATGGATCGCGTTCACCCTTGTTGCTGAAGCTCCTCTGGGAAATCCCCTTATGGGCCTGACCCTTGCCTTTATTATCGGTATCGTTCTCACCCTTCTGACGAGTTACAGGCAACTGCTCAAGGGCTATATCCTGTCCGTAGTCACGATCATCTTCTTTGTCGTGTTCTTCATCCTGATCATCGGATTCAAACTCTACTGGCTCGCGAACTACATCTCGGTACTCTCGATGCTGCTCCTTACGCTCGTCTGCTGGGCAACAATGCTGTTCCATTTCCCCTTCACCCTCCAGTATTCCCGCGAAGGGGTGGAACCCGAGCGTGCCAAAAGCGCTCCCTTCATGCATGTAAATTATGTCATCACCGGGGTATGGGGAATTGTATTCACGCTTGGCTTTGCGCTGGATGCATTCCTGCTGCTCCGGCCAGAACCGGGCCTCATGTTCTGGGACAACCTTAAATGGCTCTTTATGGTAATTGCGATTGTCTTTACCGTGTGGTATCCGGATTACGTCCATAAGCAGAGGGCATTGCAGGTGGCTTCTGAGATAAAAACGAAAGAATAAGAGATGGACAGAGACCCATTCTGATAACATTTTTTGGCAGAAACGGGAAAAGTATAAAAAATTAAAAAATAGTGAGAACACCTCCAGGGTTTCTATTCAGTTATACCCATTGAGACTAATAACTAATTTTTCACCGGTGTACGGATTATTATTTAAAGAAAATTCCCCGTCATTTACTTCCCCCTGCAACCATCCCGGGCAGACAAAGGAGATTACGGCAGGATAAACCGGAATAAAAAAAAAGTTTGGGTGTAGTTCTCAGGCTTGGAGGGGTTCAAAACCCTGCTTGAACACCTTGCCAAACTGAACGCGGATCTTGGGATCCTGCGCACAGATCGGACAGACATAATCATCGGGAAGATCCTCAAATCTGGTCCCGGCTTTAATGCCCCGGTGGGGTTCCCCGCGTTTCTCATCGTACACATAGGAACAGAGGGAACAGATGTACCGTGTAGGGCGCCACTCATCAAATCCCCATTTGCCGATCTTTCCTTTTCCCTGGTACCCGCAGACCGGGCAGACGTAGGTATCGGGAAGATCATCAAAGGCTGTTCCCGCAGGAATGCCGTTATGGGGTTCTCCACGGTGCGGTGAGTAGACGTACCCGCAGAGTCTGCATTTATACCGCGAAAGATTCGCAGCAGTTTTTTTGGTTCCGGCTTTTACTGCCGTTTTCTTTACCGTCTTTTTTGGCTTGGTTGCCTTTACCACAGTTTTCACCGTGACTTTCTTCTTGGCCTCAACGACTGCTTTTTTCCCTGCGGGTTTACTTGCCGCAACAGGCTTTTTCTTTGCCACGGGCGATGCTGCAGCTTTGGCTGCAACCGGTTTTTTTATCGTCTTTGCGCTGCTTTTTTTTGCTGCTGTGACTGCTTTTGCCATAAGTATTCACCATTGCGGCCTTTTTCCCCGATGACGATAGTGCGGGGCCGGATCCGCCTTAGGTGATGATGGAGATTTATGGTTATTATATATTGTGAATGATGCAAACCTGCCAAAGATCACCGTCACTAATCCGAATTTTTATCCGCAACCGGCGCATATATTCTCGCACATACCATGGCGGACTTTATTTCCAGTCTCATTTTTTCCTTTGCCACTCTCTTTATCATCCTTGATCCCCTTCTCTCGGTACCGATATTTGCTGCAATGACCAAGGGCCAGTCACCTGCTGAAATCCACAAGCAGGCATTCATTGCCGTAGCCGTAGCCGGCGGGCTGATGTACCTGTTCCTGGTTTTCAACAAGATGATCTTTGATATCCTTGGCCTCAACCTGCCCAGCTTCCAGATTGCAGGGGGTATTCTCCTGTTCCTTCTCGGTATCCAGTATGCGCTCGGGATTGAGATCGGTCACTGCAAAGAGCGCACCAAGACCGCAGTAGGTGTTGTCATAGGAACGCCGCTCCTGTGCGGACCAGGTACCATAACCACTGTTATGCTTCTTTCAAGGGATTACGGGCTCCTCATCCCCTTCATCGCCATCACGCTATCGCTGCTCGCCACATGGCTGGTTCTTTACTATTCCGAGTTCATCCAGCGTATGCTCGGGGAAGTAGTAACCGATATAATGGGAAAAGTACTCGGTATGCTCCTTGCAGCCATTGCCGTAAAGATCATCGCAGCGGGAGTCATGGCACTGCCGGCGACTATTGTCTGAACCGGAATAAAAAATCCTGAATTCCTTTTTTATAAATGATAATCCTTATCTCGATCTAAAAAAAAAACAGGAAGTATGCGATGGGCACTGGTATCAGGGATTATTCTTCTTCTTGTTTTGATTCCTCATATCAGCGCCTTTGATCTGCAACAGGTCTACATCCAGATCGAACCTCAGGGTGATGCAATGATCACCCTCACCTACCAGGAGAACCCTGCTGAATACCTGGGGATAAAAACTCTCATTGCGTCAGCACCGTTCATTGAAAATTACCAGCGATTACACAATCAGGATTCCGGAAAAACTACAAAGATTCTCTGTGCAGGTCCCGGTGCTGCAAAACTCAATATCCCGCATTTCGCATCGGTCAATGGCAAGGTCTTTAGTACCGAAGGATTTGATCTCGCTTCTCAGGGAATGGATCTCCGGCAGCAGATAGCAAACAATGCCTATCCCCTGAATCTTACCGCAGATATCGTGGTGGTGTTCCCGGACGGGTACTCTGTTGTACAAAAAGGAGTCACCCATATCGATTCATTATCCCACACGCTTTCCGATAAGAAGACGAGTCCTCCCGTTCCTGAAGCCAGCTGCAGAGAAGATAAACCGCTTCCCCTGTCGGGGATCATTCCTGATGAAGCCGAACCCGTGGCAGCCGTGGGAGCGGGTGTCATCCTGACCGGACTTGGCCTGACCGTAGTTGGGTCTGCGATTTCTGCATGGCTGGCCAAGATGCTTATTTTTATCCAGAATTCTTTCGGACAGGTAGTGCAGGGCCGGCTTTCCGAGGAGGAGAAGAAGAAACGGGCTCTCATGGCAGCAGAATCAAAGGAGATTGCATTCGGATTCACCCAACGGGAACTTGGTGTGATAGCCGTCGGGGCTGTTATTATTGGCCTGCTCTTCTTCTTTGCCGCACGGACACCGTTTGATGCGACAACGGTTGCGGTTTATATTGTTATGGGGGGAGTAGCCTTATGTGCGCATGAGATCGCACACTGGTACCTGAACAAAAAATACCAGTGCAGCACCGAAGTCCAGTTCTGGGGCCTGGGCTCCATCATCATGTTCCTGACGGCATGGCTCTTTGGGAATGTGTTTGCCCAGCCTACTTTAACGGTTGTCCGCAGCCAGGTGCCCCTTGAGAAACGGAGTCTCGGGCTCATTATGCTCTCGGGTCCGGTCTTTTCGATCCTGATCGCGATTGCATGCCTGTTCCTCATCCCTATCGGGGGGATATTCCGTACCGCAGGCATGCTGGGATTCTCGATCAACCTGCTCGCGGGGGTTTTTGAGCTTCTCCCCATAACACCCTGCGATGGAAAAGAGGTCTGGTCATGGAACAAGGGAGTCTGGGTCCTGGTATTCATCCCCCTGGTACTCATTTACTTCCTTGTCAATATCTGAAATGGTTTATTCTGTTCATCACGGGCAATTTACAAAAATACCTGCTGCACAAAAAAACAGTTCAAAGATGCGGAAAAATCAGGAGTCGCGTTTTAAGGAATAGACTTCAACCATATGATTGGGGTGATAACGTATCTTTGCCTCCCGGAGACCGGTAACACCGAGATCGCTTTCGCGGTTGATATAGGTAAAATCCCTCTTGAGCAGGTTAGCAGTTTCTGCATTGATTTCCTTGTAAATGCCTTCACAATCGGGCATACCTTTCTCGAAATGAACGAGCGCGGTATCGATATTGAGCGGTTCGAAGAGGGACATAGCCCCGATGGTATTGTGAACCCGGATAACCAGCCCGGACAATCCCAGTTCGCAGAAATGATCGATTGCAAAAAACGTTGCATCCTTCTCATGGGCCAGTACCGGATCGCCTTCACAGCCTTTCCATTCGCACCACTGGATCAGAAACCGCTTCACTTCCTCCTGGTTTTCCGGTGTGATTTGCTCAACAGAATAAAGGCAGTTTTTCCGGAATTTGTTGAGCTGGTGACGGATGGTGAGATACTGTTTTCCGGGAAGATCCGCCAGGTCTGAGGCCCGGTACACGTATTCGAAATGGTTCCGGTCCGGTACCAGGTTCAGACCGGCACAGGTATCCCGCATCCAGTTCGCAGTATCGGGATCTATGAGCACCACCGGTTCTGCATCACTGACATCCGATGCTAACTTGATAAGTGAGCGCAATAGTGCAGGTTCACGGGGGCCGATAGGAGGGCGGAACCGGGTTATCCCGTCAATCGTACTTGCAAGAATGACATTTTTCTCAACAAAGGCATACTGGTAATGCGCGTAATGGTTCCAGCAGACCATATTGGTGAAGGTATTATCGCTGTGGGTCTGGGGATAGCGTGCATAATGCTGCTGAAATAATGCCCGGTCATCAACGGTAACCGGTTGGAAATCATCCTGCGTTAACATGCACCATCACCCCGGAATATCAGAGGTATATGCTCTTTCATGGGTTTAAAACCGAGCGGCTGGTAAAAATCTTCAGTGCCCGGTTCCGCTATAAGGGCAATCCACGTAATACCTTCCTGGATGCACTGTTCGACAAGAACAGAGACCAGATCCCTGCCAATGCCGCTCTTCCGGTAATCCGGAAGGACAACCAGGTCCTGGATGTACCCGTCAGAGACACCATCCGATATTACCCGTCCCATGCCAATAGCCCTCCCGTTCTTTTTGTCAACAGCAACAGCAAAAGAAAAACTGCCCAGAATCAGGGAGCCGAGAGCCGCAGGATCGTACTCTTCCTTCCACCATCCACCGGTACGGTACAGGTCAGCGATCTCATCGTTGTCCCACGAACGGACCAGCTGGACTACGATCTCATCTTCCACAGCTATCATACCTTTTACAACACGTAAAAGATTTCCCAGAAACATCTCCAAATTTCGGGGGAGAAAGATACCAGATAAAACGTTTCTTTAAAGAAACGCATAAAATAATGATTCTGATGATCAGCGCTTTATCTGGGCGATAGCGGTATCAACAATGGCACCCAGCGCTTCAACACCCCAGTGCTGGGAGTTTAGACTCAGATGATAGATGGAATGATCGTTGATATCAATGGAATAATACGACCGGTAGCGTAATGCTTCACACTGCTCGCGCTCAAGGGTAAGATCACCGGCGGTTTTCTCATCTGCTACATGGTCACGGAATACAATCCGTTTTACCCGGCAGCCGATGGGTGCATGCACCCAGATCTTGAGATCAGCATTTTCAATCATCCAGCCCGAGAGCCTGCCTTCGACAATAATATTGTCCTGTTTCTGAGCTATCTCTTTCTGCCGGGCATCGATCATCTTGTCAAAGGAAGAATCCTCTTCGGCAAGGCGCCCGAACTCGGCAAGCTCCATGTTATGTTCTTTGGCCAGCTGCCGGAAGACTTCACCAGCTGAAATTAACGAAAATCCGTGACGTTCTGACAGGTACCGTGAGAGGGAGGTTGTCCCGCTGCCGGGCAACCCGCTCACGGTAATCCGCATCAGACGCCCCCTATGTTTAAGGATTTCCGGATCACCTGGCTTAAGGTGATAGAACAGATCATGTACCAGAGAATCCAGGCGGGAATAATCCAGAACGCTGCATCATGCAGGCCGACCGTACCCACATAGGGCATCGAGATGGTGCTTTTCACCTGTGCGAGCCTGAAAAGCAGCCAGAAGAAGATCGGTACAGTAATAACGAGAATATATGCCATCGGCTTGAACTGTTGCTGGGACATTTCAAGCTGCTCCCGCATCACCCGGTCTTTTTTCGCATCCATCTTCTTGATCTTCTTCTCATCCTGGGAGAGCTGGGCTTCGCGATATTCAGTCTGGAACTCTTTCATCCGTTCCTGAGACTCGGTCATCTTATCGTAATCGATCGTGTATTTCTGGATGATCGAAGAGTACAGCCCGGTAAATGCGGAAAGGATCAGGATGAGAACATAGAACGGAATCGCGAACCCGTCAACAACGGGCGAAAATGCGCCATCAATACCCTGCCCTACACCCACCCGCAACCACTCGATGCTGTACGAGAACATCATCAGCATCATAAAAGCAAGCGCTATGTAGATACCGTATTTATCCCAGATTTTTGCAAAATCCATCTGTTCACCTGAGAACGTCTGCCAGTTCCGATGAGGACCTTTCAAGTAAAAAGTCCGCGTTTATGACAATTTTTATCGTGCAACCCGTCATCATTGCATAGGCAGCAGCGATTGAGCGGTTGAACTGCTGGTGCTCTGCAATGGAGCGGGAGCCTTCTTTGTCCCGCGCGCGGGTTTCATCCGTCAGTCGCCGCATGAGAATCTGGTCATCATCCGTTTCAACGAGAACAATAATGTCGGGCATAATCTCATGGAGCACCCATTCAGGAAGCCCCGCAAGATAACCTTTTGGCGTCTTGACCGATGCGTGCGTATCGATGAGCACATTTCCCGTAACCTTTGCTATCGCCTGCGCGGCATGCTGTTGCAATTGTTTCTGGACTGCACGATCGAGCGTACGCATCTGGTCCCTATCCTGAACAACATTCTCTTTCTTTGCCACTTCAAACATGAAAGAGCCGAAATTGATGGATTGATATTCGACTCCTTCACTCTTGAGTTTCTTTAATGCCTCGTTGACTACCGTCGTCTTGCCGACGCCCGGTACACCGGTTATGATGACCTTTCGTCCCTGCATTCGTGTCCCTTTCCTGACTCACTCTTTTCCAAAGAATGTCCGCATGAACGGGTACATCTCCATGATCTGCTGGCTTGCTATCTCTTCATAGAGCCGATAAGTAATACTCACCGTCAAGAGCAGACCGGTTCCGCTCACAGCACCGATGACACCAAAGAGGTTTGCTACAACACTGAGCACCCCGATAAAGACACCACCGATGACTGTGACACGGGGGATATACCGGTCAAGGTACTTTTCCAGCACCTGCGGATTTCTACGGTAGCCAGGAATGGACATGCCTGATAACTGGATCTGTCGGGCAACATCTTTTGAGTCGAGTCCCGCAGTTTTGATCCAGAACAGTGCGAAGATCGCACCACCGACCACCATAATAGTTGTATCTACTCCCAGACGTAATAGAACCTCCCACGGGGCATGCCCGAGATCGGTTATCCACCACATCCAGTCATTTGGACCGTTGATCGGAGCAAGGTAATACATTATGCCATTCAACGGTGTTGATCCATCGAATTTTCCGAATATCGTGATCCCGACGTTGGAAAGGAACATTCCCAGCATCTGGATATTTGCCTGTAATACCCGTACGAGAATCATTGGCAGAACACTGGCGTAGATAAGTTTCACCGGGAAACGCGCCCGTGCCCCGCGTACCTGAGAGTGGGCAAGCGGGATCTCGATACGTGTAGACTCGACATACACAATGATGAGGAAGATAGTGATTGTTGTAACAAATGCAAGGATATCCTTGCCAAAGTATGTGAGATAATTGCCACCATCTATACCGATAGCAACAAGACGGGGGAAGAAACCGACAGGATACTGGTCAGCAACCGGAACCCAGTTGATGAACCCGTTGACAATTGCCTGTGATATACCGGCAATAATGAAGAGACCCACTCCAGAGCCGATACCCCATTTTGTTACTACTTCATCCATCAAAAAGACAAGAACGCCGCCAATACAGATCTGGATGAAGATCAGGAACGAAACTGCAAACAAGTTGCCGCCAAAGAATTGCTGGGCAATTACCGGATCGGGTTGCAGGAAACCACCCACAAGGTTGGGGGCAGCTTCGATGATGATCATGACAATGATAAGGATCTTCTGCAGACCCATGTACATGACCTGTCCGCGCGTTTCGCTGGTATCAATGTGGAGGATATCTGCACCCTTAAGCAGCTGGAGCACGATGGATGCAGTGACGATCGGTCCGATACCAAGATGGACAATCGAACCGCTTGCCCCGGCAAGGAGTGCACGCCATGCTGCAAAAAGATCCTGAGACTGGGGTGCAATTCCAAAAAGCGGGATATTCGTCAGGGCAAAATACAGAACTAGTATTCCAAACGTCCATATCAGTTTATTCTTGAAATGAACGTGTCCCTCCGAGCTCCGGACTGCGGGCATCGCAGCGAGCAGGGGTTCCATTCGATCCAGCAGGTTTCCCATTGTTTCACCAAAAAATATTGGGAGGCTCAGACGACCTGCGCCTTTCCACCCATCTTCTCAATCTTTGCCTTTGCGGATTCAGAGAATGCCTCAGCGGAGATATTGATCTTCTTGGTGACCCTGCCGCTGCCGAGCACTTTTTCAATGCCCATGTCAGCAGCATTGATCGTTACTGCATCTCCTTCCTGCTTGGCAATACCCTGCGCAATAAGCGATGGTATGATCTGGTCGATTATCCCGACATCCATCGTGGTTACGAGGACCTGGGGGTTGTGGCAGAAACCATCCTTACCAAAGACGGGTCCTCCCATTTCCTTATACCACTTGACGAAGTGGTGGGCATTGATGCCGGCGCGTCCCCGGCCTCCACGGTTACCTGCACCACGGCGGTTTTTATGGGTACCGCCGCCGCACGTCCGCGATCCGCGGTACTTTGAACGTTTATTTGTTGGCATCTTTGCTTCACCTCATCTTATAGAGGAGAGTATTGATCTCCTGACCATAATATCCAAGCGCTCCACCCTGGGGAAATGCCCGCTTGGTGGTCTTGTGTCCCTTGCGCGGCGGGTGAAGACGGAGAACCGGTTTAAGTCCCGGAACTTCGCGTAACTTCGTTTCCCCGCTTGCAAGTGCCTGTGCAAACTCACTGATGCTGGCATATGCGGAGTTGGTTTTAAGATACTCCTCGGTTAATGGTGCATCACCGAGCACTCTGCCACGGGTTTGCAGCAGGGTCTCAACGGTTGGTGCATCCACTTCGCCATATGCAACATAATCCTTCACCTTGCGAATCATGCCGAGATTCTCGGGTGTTTCCGAGATCAGCACGCAGTGATTGATATGGTGAAGGCGCAGCATCTTTAAGGTGTCCTTGATATCGCGACGGGTCCTGACTGTCCCGCGAACCTGAACGACCGCGTACATTTACTGTGACCCCCCGGTCCTGATCATATTAGTTGCTTTGAGCGCGTTGAATGTCGCTTTTGCAAAGTTGATCGTAGTGCGGGTCTGTCCGCGGGCAAAGGTCCAGGTATCCTTGATACCGGCGAGTTGCAGCACTTTCTTGCTGATATCACCGGTTACAAGCCCGATACCCTGAGGGGCGGGCTTTAAAGTAACCTGAACACTGCCGGCAGTTCCCTGCACCTGCATGGGGAGGGAGTGATTGACATCGCAACCACATTCCCAGCTGCCACATCCACGGTGTACTTTTACCAGGTTCATTTTTGCCTTGACAATTGCTTTCTTGATCGCGTTACCGACCTGAACATCCTTTCCCTGGCCAAATCCAATGTAGCCGTTGCGGTTGCCAACAATGACAACTGCACGGAACTGTACACGGCGGCCTGAGTCGGTCATGCGCTGTGTCATGGCAATATCCAGAACCTCATCTTCCAGATCCGGAAGGAATGCATCGACTATTTCGGGTTCCTTGATAGGTCTGCCGCTTTCGAGAACCTGATCAATACTCTTGATCTCTCCCGAGGCGACGAGCTTCCCAAGGCCGGTGACCGGGTGCCATTCCTGTTTTTCATATGCCATTTAGACCAGCTCCTTTTTGATGGCGACTGCAGCCAGTTCGACCATCTTTACGATATCTCCGGCATTTTTATTATATGCCGCGATATGCGCACCCTTGACCCGCTCATCGGAGGGGAGGATCTCTTCGCCATGAGGGATCTCAAGACCGGCTTCGACAGCGCCTTTCAGTGCTGCAAAGACCCGGGCGCCTTTTGTTGCCCGGCTGAGTCCAATGTCCAGGATTGCCCGTTCATGGTTTGCTTTCTTTGCTTTAACGGCAAAGAGCATGCCGGTCAGATATGCTGCCGGCGTGCTGGAAGTCGATCCCTTGTATCCGTACTGTTCCAGCTCGGCAGAGTTTGCTGCTACGAGTGTGCGATCACCAGTCATCTCCGCAGTGACGAGCTGGATGATAACGTGCCGGTTTGTCCTGCGCACGACCATCCTTGGCGCGTCTGCTACGACGAGTGCTGTCCGCTTATAGTAATCGGTCCTGCCTTCCCTTCGTCTCCGGAAGGGGACAAAATACCGTGCTCCTGTTGCCATGTTACTTCATCCTCCCTGCGAGGATCTCCA